>NZ_JBCODG010000003.1:0-122075 GCF_040928965.1 Bacteroides sp. 2201st1_D9_2201SCRN_220225
CACCGCCTATTCGCTAAGTGTGGGCGGCCCGGTCATCGTGCCTCACAGCAAGACCATCGCCATCACCCCCGTTGCCCCTCACAGCCTGAATGTACGTCCCATTGTCATCTGCGACGACTGGGAAATCACGCTCGATGTGGAAAGCCGTAGCCACAACTTCCTCGTAGCCGTCGACGGACGGAGCGAATCGTGCAAGGAGACTACGCGGCTCACTATTTCACGTGCGGACTATTCCATAAAGGTAGTGAAACGATTCAATCACATCTTTTTCGATACGTTGCGGAATAAGATGATGTGGGGAGCAGATGTGAGATAACTCCCACGAGGGTATGTCCAAAGATAGTAAAAACACAAAAGCCCCGCCACTTTCCCTTTCCGGCAAAAGTCAGCGAGGCTTTACTTATATATTCCAGGTCGTCTCCCGATTAGAGAGCGCCTACTTCTTTCAGAGCAGCATTTGTCTTGTGGACGGCAGCGGCGCTGGCAGCGAATTTAGCTTTTTCGTCAGCGTTCAGTTCCAGTTCAACAATCTTTTCGATACCGTTCTTGCCAAGGATAACGGGAACACCGATGCAGATATCCGATTCGCCGTATTCACCTTCCAGATATACCGAGCAAGGAATCATCTTCTTCTGGTTGTGGATGATGGATTCAACCACATAAGCACCTGCCGCACCCGGAGCATACCATGCAGAAGTACCCAGCAACTTAGTCAGCGTAGCGCCGCCTACCATAGTGGAAGCAACTACTTCATCCAGTTTTTCCGCGCTCAACAGCGTGCTTACCGGCTGGCCTTTGTACGTAGCCAGACGAGCCAGAGGAATCATGGTAGTATCACCGTGACCGCCGATAACCATACCTTCTACTTCGTTGGCATTGCAGCCCAAAGCCTGAGACAGGAAGTATTTGAAACGAGAGCTGTCCAAAGCGCCGCCCATACCGATGATACGGTTCTTGGGGATACCCAGAGATTTCAAAGACAGATAAGTCATAGTGTCCATCGGGTTTGAGATAACCACGAGGATAGCGTTGGGAGAATATTTCAGAATGTTCTGCGCAACCGACTTAACGATGCCTGCATTCACACCAATCAACTCTTCGCGGGTCATACCCGGCTTACGGGGAATACCGGAAGTGATTACCACAACATCGGAGTTAGCAGTCTTCTCATAATCGTTGGTACAACCTACAACAGTGGTATCGAAGCCCAACAGTTGAGCAGTCTGCATCATATCCATTGCTTTACCCTCTGAAACGCCTTCTTTAACATCCAGCATTACCACTTCGTCAGCCACTTCATTAAAGGCTAACACATTAGCGCATGTAGCACCTACGTTACCTGCACCTACTACGGTTACTTTTGACATAATTTCTAAAGTTTTTGTTTATTAGTGTTCTATAAAGTTGCTACAAAAATACAACGACATTCCTGATTAAAGAAATATTTCCGTAATAATTTTAGTTAAATGAAGAATTTGATTGGGGTTAGTGATCAGTGATTGGTGATTAATGATTATTTTTGCGGCGATTTACGATTATAGAGGGAAGCATCCGTCTGTCAATCACCAATCATTAACCACTAAACACTATCAAAATGGCCAACAAGAAAAATACGCTTCAGGTTGTTGTCGGAAGCATTCTGATACTATTATTAATAGGTGTTACCGTATTGCTGATTTCAGAAAAACGCGCCAACAACGAGTTGGTGCAGGAATTCAACCTGGAAAAGGAAGACCTGGAAAACCAGTACACCGACTTCGCCAAGCAGTACGATGAATTGAAGCTCACCGTATCCAACGACTCCCTTTCCGTCCTTCTGGAGCAGGAACAACTGAAAACGCAGCGTCTGCTGGAAGAGCTCCGTACCGTAAAAAGTACCAATGCCACCGAAATACGCCGCTTGAAGAAAGAACTGGCAACCCTGCGCAAAGTAATGATAGGCTATATCAACCAGATAGACTCCCTGAGCCGCCTCACTACCCATCAGAAAGAGGTGATAGCCGACGTTACCCGCAAATACAACGTCGCTTCGCAACAAATCAGCAGCCTTGCCGAAGAAAAGAAAAACCTGAATAAGAAAGTGACGCTTGCCGCCCAGCTCGATGCAACGAACATCAACATCTTTGCCGCTAACAAGCGTGGCAAGAAAGCCAAAAAGGTAAAAGACGTCGTCAAGCTGAAAATCAACTTCACAATCGTCAAGAACATAACTGCCGAAACAGGCGAACGCACCCTCTACGTCCGTATCACCAAACCGGACAACGGCGTATTGAGCAAAAGCGATTCCAATACATTCCCCTATGAAAACCGCGAACTGGTATATTCCATCAAGAAATATATAGAATATAACGGCGAGGAACAGAACGTAACGGTGTATTGGGATGTCGAAGAGTTCCTGTACGCAGGAAGCTACCGTGTAGACATATTCTCGGACGGAACGCTTATCGGTTCACAGTCGTTCAATCTGGATTGATTCGGATTGATTCGGACAGAAGAACAAAAGAACAAATTTTAGTTTTGACACACCTCAAATTTGTTCTTTTGTTCTTCTGTCTGAAAAAGATTGTTTTCTGTTTCTTCCCCTCCCTTAAATCAAAAAATCCGCAATTTATTTTGTAATATCATTGAAACCCTATACATTTGCATCGTTGTTTATGCAATTATTGTTGCTTCATAAAACAATATTTCCACAACATTTACAATGTATAGATACAATGAAAAAGTTCTTCTGTTTCATCTACTTGACCTGCCTGATGCTGCCAACGAGCGCGCAGGGCATCCTGAGCCTGGATAGTTGCCGTGCACTGGCCGTAGCCAACAATAAGGAGCTGCTGATAAGCCGCGAGAAAATCAATGCGGCGCACTACCGTAAAAAAGAAGCATTTACAAACTATCTGCCCAAGATTTCCGCTACCGGCGGATATATGCGCAACCAGAAAGAGTTTTCCTTATTGAACGATGCACAGAAAAGTGCGCTCGGCAGTGTAGGAACGCAGGTAAGCGGTGCGCTGCAAAACGGAATCCAGGGAATGATGACCCAATACCCGCAACTGGCACAGAACCCGCAATTCATGGCACTTGTGCAATCATTGGGCAATATAGACATTGCCACCCCGCTCAACGGATTGGGACAATCGCTCGTAGATGCTTTCCGCACCGACACACGCAATATGTATGCCGGGGCGTTGACGCTGACCCAACCCCTCTATATGGGCGGCAAGATACGCGCCTACAACAAGATAACCAGATATGCCGAAGAACTGGCACGCCAGCAGCACAACAGCGGAATGCAGGAAGTAATTCTGAGCACCGACCAGGCATACTGGCAAGTGGTGTCTCTCGCCAACAAGAAGAAACTGGCGGAAGGCTATCTCGAACTCCTGCAAAAACTGGAAAGCGACATAGACAAGATGATTGCCGAAGGAGTGGCGACTAAAGCGGACGGACTGTCGGTAAAAGTCAAAGTGAACGAAGCCGAAATGACACTGACAAAAGTAAACGACGGTTTAAGCCTTTCCAGAATGTTGCTATGCCAACTATGCGGATTAGACCTTTCCACTCCCGTCACTCTGGCAGACGAGCAGGAAGACGACCTGCTCCCCACCCCGGCCGACAACGGCAGCATCGACATGAACAGTGTATATGCCACACGGCCGGAAGTGCGCAGCCTGGAACTCGCCGCACAAATCTATAAGCAGAAGGTGAACGTGACCCGTTCGGAATTCCTGCCGTCCGTAGCGCTCATCGGAAACTATATGGCAACCAATCCGTCCGTATTCAACAGCTTCGAAAACAAGTTCAAGGGCATGTGGAACGTAGGCGTCATGGTCAGCATACCTGTCTGGCACTGGGGAGAAGGCATCTACAAGGTAAAAGCCGCCAAGTCCGAAGCACGCATCAGCCGGTACCAACTGGACGATGCCAAAGAAAAGATAGAACTGCAGGTCAACCAATCGGTTTTCAAGGTAAACGAAGCGGCCAAGAAACTTATCATGGCGGAGAAGAACCTGGAAAAGGCTGATGAGAACCTGCGCTATGCCACTCTCGGATTCGAGGAAGGGGTTATCCCGGCAAGCAATGTATTGGAAGCCCACACCGCCTGGTTGTCCGCCCAATCGGAAAAGATAGATGCACAGATAGACGTGAAGCTGACGGAAATCTATCTGAAGAAAGCAACGGGAAGTCTGAATATCGAGAATTAAAAACTGAAATCATAAATTACAATAATGGATACAAAATCACAAAACAGTAACATGTTGCTGGCATTCCTCACCCTGACGGGAGTAATCGCCATCGTTGCCCTCGTAGGTTTCTTCATGCTGCGCAAAGGGCCGGAAATCATACAAGGGCAGGCCGAAGTAACAGAGTATCGCGTATCGAGCAAAGTACCGGGACGTATCCTGGAGTTCCGGGTGAAAGAGGGACAGAGCGTGCAGGCAGGAGATACGCTTGCCATTCTCGAAGCTCCGGATGTGCAGGCAAAACTGGAACAGGCCCGTGCCGCCGAAGCCGCCGCACAAGCCCAAAACGAAAAAGCCTTGAAAGGCGCCCGCCAGGAACAGATACAGGCAGCCTACGAAATATGGCAAAAAGCCCGGGCAGGACTTGCCATTGCCGAAAAATCGTACAAACGCGTAAAGAACCTGCACGACCAGGGAGTGATGTCCGCCCAGAAGCTGGACGAAGTTACCGCCCAGCGCGATGCCGCACAAGCCACTGAAAAAGCCGCACAAGCCCAGTACACTATGGCGAAGAACGGCGCGGAACGTGAGGACAAGGCTGCCGCAGCCGCCCTGGTAGAGCGTGCGAAAGGTGCTGTTGCCGAAGTGGAATCATACATCAGGGAAACCTGCCTGATAGCGCAGTCTGCCGGAGAGGTTTCCGAAATATTCCCCAAAACAGGCGAACTGGTAGGCACAGGCGCCCCCATCATGAACATTGCCGTTATGGACGATATGTGGGTCACTTTCAACGTGCGCGAGGATTTATTGCAGGGACTGGGCATGGGAACCGAATTTGAAGCTTTCATCCCCGCCCTCGACAGGAACATCCGTCTGAAAGTATACTACCTGAAAGACCTCGGCACATACGCCGCCTGGAAAGCTACCAAAACAACCGGACAGTTCGACTTAAAGACATTTGAAGTCAAGGCATCTCCACTGGAGAAGGCAGAAGGCCTGCGTCCGGGTATGAGCGTAATATTGAATAAGTGACAAGATTATATAAGGTTGTAAAACAATAAGGTGACAGAGTGATAATGGAGAAGAAGAACAACAAATACACGGCCCTGCTGAATGTGATGAAACGCGAGTTGCGACGGCTCGTTTCGCGCCCGCTATACCTGTTCTGCATGGTCATAGCACCTCTGTTCTGCTATATATTCTTCACAACGCTAATGGATTCCGGCTTGCCTACCGACATGCCCGTCGGCGTGGTGGACCGGGACATGACCGCCACTTCACGCCAATTGGTGCGCAACCTGGATGCTTTTGAGCAAACCGCCGTCGTAGCCCGCTATCCCGATATTTCCGATGCACGCATCGCCATGCAGAAAGGAGAGATTTACGGCTTCTACTACATCCCCGAAGGAACAGCCGCCAAAGCACAGGCACAACGGCAGCCTAAAGTATCCTTCTACACCAACAATACGCTGCTCATAGCCGGTTCACTGCTTTTTAAAGACATGAAGATGATGAGTGAACTGGCATCGGGAGCCGCCGCACGCACCGCACTATACGCCAAAGGCGCAACGGAAGAGCAGGCAATGGCATTCCTGCAACCGATTGTCATCGACACCCATCCGCTGAACAATCCGTGGCTGAATTACTCCGTATACCTGTGCAACACTTTTGCTCCGGGCGTACTGATGCTGCTTATCTTTATGATAACCGTCTACTCCATCGGGGTGGAAATCAAGGACCGTACCGCCCGCGAATGGTTGCGCACGGGCAACGGTTCCATCTGGATATCCCTTGCCGGAAAACTGCTGCCGCATACAGCCGTATTCTTCCTTATGGGAATCTTATACAACACATACCTGTACGGTTTCCTGCATTTCCCCTGCAACAGCGGGATACTGCCGATGCTGCTCGCCACGCTCTGCCTGGTGCTGGCATCGCAAGGCATGGGCATACTGATGATAGGTACTCTGCCCACCCTGCGTCTGGGGCTCAGCTTTGCTTCCCTATGGGGCGTACTGTCGTTCTCCATGTGCGGACTGTCATTTCCCGCCATGGCGATGCATCCCGTACTGCAAGGCCTGGCAAACCTGTTTCCCCTGCGCCATTACTTCCTTATCTACGCAGACCAGGCCCTGAACGGCTATCCCATGATTTACTCGTGGATGAACTATGTGGCACTGCTTGTTTTCATGATGCTTCCTTTCCTTGTGGCCCGCAGGCTGAAAGAAGCATTGATACACTATAAATACCTACCCTGATGAAACAGATTACCTTCAAACAGAAAGTAGTACAAGGCATATACGACCTGTTCTATGTATGGAAGCAGGAATTACGCAACCTCTTTCGCGACCAGGGTGTGCTGATATTCTTTGTACTCGTTCCGTTGACATATCCTTTGATATACTCGTTCATCTATACCAACGAAACAGTCCGTGAAGTGCCTGCCGTGGTGGTGGACAACTCGCGCAGTTCCCTGAGCCGGGAATATCTGAGGAAAGTGGATGCCAGTCCCGAAACAAGCATCGTGGCACATTGCGCCGATATGGAAGAAGCCAGACTCATGCTGAAAGAGCGCAAGGCATACGGCATCATCTACATACCTTCCGGCTTCAGCGATGACATAGTCCGGGGCAAGCAAACGCAAGTCAGCATCTTCTGCGACATGAGCGGACTGCTCTATTACAAGGCATTGCTCACTGCCAACACCAACGTGTCGCTCGCCATGAATGCGGATATTAAAATGGAACGTGCCGGCAATACTACCGTCCGCCAGGATGAAATAACAGCCTACCCCATCGAGTATGAGGACATAGCCATCTTCAACCCCACCAACGGGTTTGCCGCCTTCCTGATACCTGCCGTACTCATACTGATTATACAGCAGACATTGCTGTTGGGTATCGGTCTGGCAGCCGGAACAGCCCGCGAGCAAAACCGGTTCAAAGAACTGATTCCTGACGACCCTCATTACAACGGAACACTCCGTATCGTCATGGGAAAAGGATTGAGTTATTTTATGGTCTACTCGCTGGTAGCCGTGTACATACTATGTGTAGTACCGCGCCTTTTCAGCCTCAACCAAATAGCAATTCCCAGTGTGCTGGCTCTGTTTGCCCTGCCCTACCTGACAGCCTGCATCTTCTTTGCAATGACAGCATCCATTGCCATACGCAACCGGGAAACCTGTATGTTATTGTTTGTGTTCACTTCCGTACCGCTGTTATTCCTCTCCGGCATCTCCTGGCCAGGCGCCGCAATGCCCGAATTCTGGAGGTATTTTTCCTATATCTTCCCTTCCACTTTCGGAATCAACGGCTATGTACGTATCAACAGCATGGGAGCCACCCTCAACGAAGTAGCCTTCGAGTATCAGGTCCTATGGATACAAACCGGAATTTACTTCCTCACCACCTGCCTCGTCTACCAGAGAAAGAGCGGTTAGCGATTAGTGTTATCACTAATCCCTAACCGCTAACCTATAGCATACCGGCACTGTGCTGTTGCCTACGCGATAGATGCCGAACTTGAAGTAGTAGCCGTCGTCGTCGTTGCGTCCTATCAGGATTTCTTCGTTATTCACGATATGCTCTTTAACGGTTTTCTTTTTGTCGGCATACTCCATCTGCACATCCAGCTTACCCGGTTTCACAATGGTTTCGGCTTCCTTGCCGTAGGTGGTCCAGTCGATATGAATGCGGAAAGTCACCCAGCAATCTTTGGGGAAGTCGGCAAAAGGCATTTTATAGGCTATCGTAGAAGCCTTGTATTCGGAGGTTACGGGCTTCATTACCGGAGTTTTTTCCGGATTGGCATTGCAACGGTCGTCTTTGTCGGTCAGCCAGCGGCGGTCCGAATTGGCCTTGATGTAGAACCAGCCGCCGGAAAATCCGAAAGCCAGCGGCGGATAACCGCCCTGCTCTACCAGCCAGCCGTTTTTCTTTCCTGCCTTATAAACAGGATTTCCCTTTTTATCTTTCACCGGATTTCCCTGCTTATCCAACTTTGCCACCTTTTCATACCCGGTATTCTTCTTGAAGATAGTAGTCTTATCCAGCTCTATGAACTCGTCAACGGTCAGCTTCTTCACTTCACCCTCAGGAGTCTGCACAAGCGTGCGGTCGGGCATGCCGTGCCATTGGGCAAAAATGGTGGACACATTGCTGTCCAAATCAGACGGGATATATACGGAGAACTCATAGTCGCGCGAAGCCCCTTGCGGGCAAATGCCTTTTCCGTGATGATATACGGTTTTCGTAATTTGCGCTTTCCGGTAAGCATCCGCCGGTAGTCCGTTAAAATCCGCCGAAGTGGCATAACAATAAGAAAGCTCGGCACGGCCTTTGGTTTCTCCCTTGCCGTATCCCTCCAATGTGTTGTCCTCCCGACGCAGTTCGAAACGGTAAGAAGGCTTGCCGTTGAACAGACATGTGAAATCCCGCTGAATCGCGTGTTTCTTCTTTGCACCGACAGCCACCCAGCGACCGTCTATAATCTGGTCGATACGTGCAGAGTCTGCCTGAACATTCACCCGTTCGGTCAGGGGAACCAACGTTTCAGCGCCTTTGGTTTGTGCGGTCAGCGTTGCCATGCACCCCGCTGCCGTCACCATGCAGATAGCAAAAATGTTTTTCTTCATCCTTATTTGATATTAAACTTAAAAACGATGCGGCAAAAGTACGAAAGCTGCGCCTCACACCTATCCCCTATTTGTTTCGGAAAACCCTATATTTGTGCAAATACTCCACAAGATATAGAAATTCTGAAAGATATTAGTATCTTTGGTCCATCATAAATTTTACGGTTCAATAATGAGTATCCTGAAAAAGATAACAACCATCCTGTTTATTTTATGTATAACGGGAGCCTCTAACGCTTATCCGGAAGCTTGGGGACAGATAAACTTTTCTTATATATCCATTAACGACGGTCTGTCACAAAGCACGGTCTTCTCCATAGCGCAGGACAAGCTCGGCAATATGTGGTTCGCCACCTACGACGGCGTCAACAAGTACGACGGATACACATTTACCGTATATCAGCACGATGAAAACGACCCCAACAGCATCGCCAACGACATCTCCCGCATTGTTATGACCGACAGCAAGGGGCGTGTATGGATCGGCACCCGCGACGGTCTGTCGTATTATGACGAGGAAAAAGACAAGTTCCAGAACTTCTTCCTCGAAAAGAACGGCAAGCACCTGCAAGTCAACGGCATTGTGGAACTTTCGCCGGAGCGGCTGCTTATCAGCACGCTCGAAGGGCTGACTATGTTCGACATCCCCGCATCCCGTTTTGTAGACGACATATTCGGCACGGCAATGCACAAAATGGTTGCATCCGCCCTATACAGGCATGACGACCAAATCTATATAGGCACACCGTCGGACGGTCTGTACTGCTATTCCATTCCGAAGAATACACTCGAAAAACTCGCATACATTCCAGGCAGCAAGCAAATCCAAAGCATCCTGCAGCAATCTCCTACCCGTATATGGGTAGCCACGGAAGGTTCCGGCCTTCTCCTTGTCAACCCCAAGACCCGGGAAGTCAAAACATACAGGCATTCCCCTTCCGACCCGCAATCCATCAGCTCCAACTATATCCGCTCACTGGCACTGGATTCACAAAACCGCTTGTGGATAGGAACTTTCAACGACCTCAACATCTACCATGAAGGCAACGACTCGTTCATGTCCTACAGCAGCAATCCCGTAGAAAGCGGCAGCCTGTCGCAACGCTCCGTACGCAGTATCTTCATGGACTCGCAAGGCGGCATGTGGCTGGGAACGTATTTCGGCGGACTGAACTATTACCACCCCATCCGCAACCGCTTCAAGAACATAGAGCACATTCCGTTCAAGAACTCGCTGAGCGACAATGTTGCAAGCTGTATCGTCGAGGACAAACAGAAGAACCTTTGGATAGGAACCAACGACGGCGGCTTGAACCTCTACGTCCCCGGCGCTCAGAAGTTCATCCACTACGCATTGCAGGAAAGCCAGCGCGAAGACGGCTTAGGCTCCAACAACATCAAATCCGTATACGTGGACGAACCGAGAGGACTGGTATACATCGGCGCACATGCCGGCGGCCTGAGCATCCTGCATCGCAACAGCGGACGCATGGAAAACTTCAACCAGCTCAACAGCCCGTTAATCAATGAGAACGTATATGCCATCCTTCCCGACGGAGAGAACAATTTCCTTTTAGGAACATTAAGCGCTCTGGTACACTTCAACCCGGAAAAACGGAGTTTTACCACCATCACTCAGGAAAATGACGGAACACCAATCAACGTCCAGAAGATTACTACCCTGTTCCGGGATTCCAAAAAGCGTCTCTGGATAGGCGGTGAGGAAGGCGTGTCCGTATTCAATCAGCATGGAACCTCCATACAGAAAGCGGACATTTTACCCGAATCCACCGCTACGAAAGCATTCACCAATTACATCTACGAGGCAAACAACGGCTTGGTCTGGATAGGTACACGCGAAGGATTCTATTGTTTCGACGAGAAAGCCAAGCAGATTAAACGGTATACCAAAGCCGACGGACTGCCCAACAACGTGGTTTACGGCATTCTCGAAGACTCTTACGGCCGCCTGTGGATGAGTACCAACCGGGGTATCTCATGCTTCAATCCGGAAACGGAGAAATTCCGCAACTTCACCGAAGCGGACGGATTGCAGAGCAATCAGTTCAACACCTCTTCCTGCTACCGCACTTCCGATGGCGAGATGTACTTCGGAGGCATAAACGGCCTTACTACATTCCGTCCGGAACTGTTGCAGGACAATCCCTATACCCCGCCGGTAGTAATCACCAAGCTACAGCTTTTCAACAAGACCGTCCGTCCCGACGATGAAACCGGCATTCTGAGCAAGAACATCAGCGACACGGAAAGCATCACGCTGAAATCCTGGCAGACAGCATTCTCCCTGGAGTTTGTCGTATCGAACTACATCTCCGGACAGCATAATACATTCGCCTACAAGTTAGACGGTTACAATAAAGAGTGGTACTACCTCACGGACAGGCATCCGGTGTCCTACTCCAATCTGCCGCAAGGTACTTATCACTTCATGGTGAAAGCCGCCAATAACGACGGCAAATGGAACACCACGCCTACCGTACTGGAAATCGTTATTCTGCCCGTGTGGTACAAGACCTGGTGGGCTGTCATACTGTTCCTTGCCACTTTTGCCGGCTTTGTCACATTCGTATTCCGCTTCTTCTGGATGCGCAAGAAAATGGAAGCAGAGCTTGAAATCGAACGCCGCGACAAGGAACACCGCGAAGAAATCAACCAGATGAAGATGCGCTTCTTCATCAACATTTCGCATGAACTCCGTACACCGCTTACCTTAATCCTGGCACCGCTTCAAGAGGTCATCAGTAAAATCAACGACCGCTGGACCCGCAACCAACTGGAATACATCCAGCGGAATGCCAACCGCCTGCTGCATCTTGTCAACCAGCTTATGGACTACCGCCGGGCGGAACTCGGAGTTTTCGAGCTGAAAATAAAGAAAGGCAATGCCTATCGCCTGATACGCGAGAACTTCCTGTATTATGACAAGCTGGCACGCCACAAAGAGATACACTACGCTTTCCACTCCGATTTGGAAGAAAAAGAGGAACTTTTCGACCCTAACTATCTGGAACTGATTGTCAACAATCTTTTGTCCAATGCTTTCAAATATACGGACAACGGAAAGAGTATCACCGTTACCCTGAAAGAGGAAAACAACTGGCTGATACTGCAAGTGAGCGACACCGGTGCCGGCATTCCTATCAATAAGCAGGGTAAAGTGTTCGAACGCTTCTATCAGATAGAAAGCCAGCATATAGGAAGCGGCATCGGACTGTCGCTGGTACAGCGTCTGGTCGATTTGCACCACGGACGCATCGAACTGGAGAGCGAAGAGGGCAAGGGAAGTACATTCTCCGTCTATCTGCCGCAAGACCTGGCCGTTTATAAGGCCACCGAGCTGGCAGGCTCCAACACTTCCAAGGAAGAAGAGCAGGTGTACTCCACCAACTCCAAAGAAATGTATTTCATCGATACGGAGAAAATGGAGAATGAAGCCATAGAAACAGGCGACAAGAAACGCGGAACCATTCTTATTGTGGAAGACAATCAGGAGATTCGCCATTATCTCAGCAGCGGTTTGGCTGCATTGTTCAACATACTGGAAGCCGGAAACGGCGAAGAAGCCTTGGAAAAACTGAAGAACCATGAGGCGGACATTATTATCACCGATGTCATGATGCCTGTAATGGACGGTATCAAGCTATGTAAGAATATCAAACAGAATATTCGTACCTGCCACATTCCGGTTATCATCCTGTCTGCCAAAACCGACATAAAAGACCAGTTGGAAGGCCTGCAAGTAGGTGCGGATGATTATATCTCCAAGCCTTTCTCCATCGCCGTCCTCACTTCCAAGATACAGAACATGATGCGTACCCGCCGCCACATGCTCGAGAAGTACGCCAAATCCTTGGAAGTGGAACCGGAGAAGATTACTTTCAATGCCATGGACGAAGAGTTGCTGAAACGCGCCGTAAGCATCGTAGAAGAAAACATTGATAATTTTGAGTTCTCTACCGATGAATTTGCACAAAAGATGAATATGAGCCGCTCCAACCTGCATTTGAAACTGAAAGCAATCACCGGAGAGTCAGCCATCGACTTTATCCGTAAAGTACGGTTCAAAAGGGCTACCGAACTGCTGAAAAGCGGACGTTATACGGTAACCGAAGTCAGCAGCATGGTGGGATTTAATTCATCTTCTTATTTTGCAACTTGCTTTAAGAAGTATATAGGCTGTTTGCCGACGGAGTACATTAAAAAAGTAAAAGGATAGGCCTTATCCCGCAAGGCAATTTTGCTTTTCAAAACACCGCATGTTAGCGTCCGAAACACCGCGTCTTTGCGAGTGAAATGCCGCGCTATAACAGATAAAATCCCTAAGGTTTGCCAAGCAAATGCCTGCACTTTCGGGTGGTAAGGTGTGGAGTTTTAGATGCAACTGTGTAGCATTGCCAATGAAGCTCTACAACCGGGCTTCACCCGCTATCCCGCATGAATAAAGAGTTGTGAAGGGTGAAGGAGGTACAGGCTAACATTTTTTCTGATAAGATACTGATAGAATGCACATAAGAAAGGATAGTTCCTATTCATCCGAACACCCCTCTCAGAATACCCCATGCAGGCTTTTTAAACAAATACGATATTTCATTCAACAAATTTAATAATAAAATTCAGATTTCAAAGAAAGCATAAACAAGACAGATTAGCTCTTAGAAATCAATGTAATATATTTGCGGCAAGGAAAATTGAAACTTTTACTAATAAAAAACAACTTAAGTATGAAGAACACTCTTTTTATCTGTTTGTTCGCAATGTTTGCACTCTCCGGATGTGTTGACGACGAAGAAGAATTCGCCACAGGCGGAAACATCAGTCCGGAACTGATTCCTGAGAACAAAGAAAACGCAGTATTGAACACTGCTGTTTTTGACCAACTCAACCTCGACTATCCCGGCTTGGAAAAAGTAAAGCAATATCATGAAGCTGGTGAGGACTATCTTGCGGCAAGTGCACTCTTGGAGTATTACCGCATGAGAGCCAATGCAGAAAACCCGGCGTTGTCATTAGTCAACATCACTCTCAACAAAGGAAATGCAAGTAACAACTTCAATGATGGTGACCAAAATATCGCAGACTTCGCATTAGAATATCGCTTTTTTGTTAAAGGCTTCTATGAAGGCAGCGATAAAAAGCCCTACTCTTTGGGTAAAGCCGGCAGTATTGACTGGAACAAAAATGCGAGTGTTGGTGAAGAATATCTGAAACAATTACATCGTCATCAATGGTTCATCCCACAAGCCAAAGTTTATCGTGTAAGTGGTGATGAAAAATATATCAAATCCTGGATAGAGGTCTACAGCGATTGGATTACTCAAAATCCACAACCGGCAGAAGGGCCTAATACCACTTCATGGTGGCAACTCCAAGTAGCAACCCGTCTTATCGATCAGGTACAACTGTTGGAATACTTCAAACACTCCGACAATTTTACGCCCGAATGGCTCACTACATTCTTGACTTCATTTGCCGAACAGGCAGATTTTCTTGTAAAATACCCTTATGCAGAAAGCGGTAACATTTTAGTTACACAAGGACAAGCATTGATTGCTGCCGGTGTACTGATGCCGGAATTGAAGAATGCTCAAAATTGGTTGGATAAAGGATGCAGCATTGCAAATGCAGAAGTAAAGAATCAATTCATGGCTGATGGCTGGCATAAAGAAATGTCACTTCATTACCATATTTCCGCTGTAGCTGATTTTTACGAAACAATCAGATTGATTCAGGCTAATAAACTGACAAGCAAGTTAGACCCTGAATTCAATGAATATCTCCGTAACGCAGCAGAAGTCTTAATCCATTTCACCTATCCCAATTATTTTGAAAAAGGTGCAGATTATATTGTACCCGGTTTTAATGATTCTTGGAAATCAAACTGGAGTCGTTCCACAATATCCAAAAACTTCATAAAGTACACAGAACTATTTCCAGATAGTGAAAAATTTAAGTATATGGCAACAGCCGTCAACGGTGGAAATGCCCAGGGGAAAACACCCGGAAACGACATAAAAGTATTTGGAGACGCCGGTTATTATGTGATGCGCAACGGTTGGGAGCCTTCATCTACTGTAATGATTTTCAGTAATAACAAGAGCAATGATATATCTACCGACTTGGAACGGTGGAGCCACAACCAACCCGATAACGGAACATTTGAATTATACATCAACAAGCGTAATTTCTTCCCTGACTCCGGTGTATATAGTTACGAATACAACACTAATACCGATTCAGGAAAAGCACGTTTATGGTTCCGCAACAGTGAAAACCATAACACGCTGACTCTAGGAAAAGTTACTGAAGGAAACAGATATGCCTCGGATTTCAAATACGCAGCAGGCAAACTTTTAAAAGCAGATGCGGATGTATTGGTATTCGAAAATCAAGGTTACGACAACTTAAAGCATCGTCGTACTGTATTCTACGTGGATAAATCATACTTCGTATTAGTAGACGAAGGTATCGGTGAAGCAACAGGGGATCTACATTTGAACTTCAATTTATGCGAGAATAAAGATAATGTAGTTTTAGATGCCGAACAAAAAGGAGCACATACCTCTTTCGCTGATAATAACAATATTGTCATCCGTACATTTGCCGAAGATAATAATTCTATAACCTGCCAGGAAAAAGAGGGACGTTTTTCATTCTCAAGTTCTGCAAATGATGGTTATAAAGAACGCATTGCTTACTCTATAGATATGAATAAAGCGGATAATAAAACAGCCCGATTTGCCACCGTTATTCTTCCTATAGAAAAATATACGGAGGAGAAAGAAATTTCAGTAACATTCGGTGAATGCACCAATAACAGTATTTCCGTGAACGTAACAGTAGCAGGAGAAACCAAGACTTTATCATACACTTTATAACAAATCAATAATTTTCAGAATATGAAATCTAAATTGCTAAGCACATTCAGCATGCTACGTTTCTTTATAGTAGCTGCATTAACTGTGTTTTGTGTCTCTTGCGATAAAACAGAGACCACAGACTCTACAGGATTTATTCTCCATTACTTAGGAGTAACGGATATAGGTCCCGGTATGTCCTATACATTACAGGCGCCTACTTATAAAGGTAGTGCACCTTATGATTTTACAATCACAAAGGTTACACTTAATGAAGAAACTTTCAGCAACAACGACAACTTTGTGATAAATGCAGAAACAGGTGAAATTACAATTCAGAATACTGATGGCATGACATCAGGAATGTATAGCATCAGTGTAGGCTGCTATTCTAACGGCAAGTTCTTTGATTTTAAAGATGCTGTTCAGGTAAACATGTTGCTGGCTGTACCCGAAGGAGTAACTGTAGAACCGGCAGAAGTATTGGTGAACCAAGATGAAGAAAACTGGGCAGAAGCCAGTGCACAAGTAAGTACAGAAGCTGACAAACATGTCAGTATCACAGGATATGCCATTGCACAAGACGAAACGAAGCCATATCTGTCCTACTTTACTTTCGATCCCAACACTAAAGGAAAGATTATTATTCGCGAAAGTGAAAAAGATAAATTAGTTGCAGGAGAAAGTTATACATTAAACTTAAAACTTACCACTAAGGCTGGTGAACACATGTATAACAATGCTGTAACCTTTAAAGTTGTTTCTAAACCACGCAATTTATTTTATATAGAAACTGAAGCTTTACCTGATCTTTTTGAAACCGGTACTGAAAATAAATCAGTAATACCTACTATTGCAGGGGCAAAAGAAGAACTAAAATTTGCCATAAAATCCGTAACTCCAGAAACAACAGCTTTCACTATCAATGAAACAACAGGACAAATTAGTGTTCCAGAGGGTAATTCTTTGGAAATCAGCGAAACTCCTTATGTATTTACTATTACAGCAAGTAATGCTTATGGCAGTAATGACTTTGAAGGCATATATTCAGTAAAGGTTGTAGCTTTCATTGAGCCTATTCAACCCGAAACATTCAAATATACTGCTATAAACCAACTTTATCAATTAGGTGGTAAAGCAGAAGATAATGCCATTGTTCCAGGTTTTGTTGGCGGTGCACCAACATTTACATTCGATGCAAATAATAGCGATGAAATTAAGGCTCAAATAGATCAAAAATTCATCACACTAAACTCTGCAAACGGAACCATCGACATTACAGACAAACAAACTTTAAGTACTGGAAAGCATGAAATTAAAGTTAGAGTTACCAATAAAAAGAATGAAGAAGGCGTAGTTTCAGCACTTGAAGTTAATGTTATTCCAAATCCAAATAATTTTGAATACGTGAGTTGGGGAACTAATATAGAAAATGAAATTCCAACTAATACAAATGGCAATAAAACAAACCCCATCTCCACAGAAACGACAGAAGAGACTAAAGAAGAAAATAGAAATCTCTTCCGATTTATTCAAGGTCGAGATGTAAGAGAATTACCTCTACAAAGAATAAAAATGATAAATGAAAATGCAAATACAACATTTACATATAAAGTATTAGAAAATAATTTCATTGGGCATGAGAAAATAGTTAAAGGGGCAAAAGTAAAAGAAGACGGTACGATTTATTTCACAAACTTAACTGCAAAAAAGAATTTTGCAGATGGAAGCAGTAATGCAAAAGGGTGTGTTTTCCAAATTGCTGTTACAGCTAAAGGAAATAATGCACCTGCTGTTACTAAAAATATACCTATTTTTATTAGCACCCCCAAACCTACTGTTATAAGATATCCTAACATTGTAGATAAAGACAAGATTAACTATGTATTACTTTGTACTCCATTCGTTATAAAAGTTAACCCCAAAGAGCCTAAAATTCCATCTATAAAAACACAGATGCATATTATTGGAGCACAAGATATAGATGGAGTGCAAACTAATTATAGCTTATACTCTGGAATTTTAGATGATTATCATTCAAACTTTATTTGGGATTATAGAGACGATTTTTCCTATTGCAATTTTGATGATAATACCGGACATGGGACAGGGGATAATAAATCCGCAGGAAATTTATTAAATCAAATATGGTCCAACATTGGCGTAGCAACAACTACCAATACACCATTCCGCTATTATGATCATAAAACAGGTCAAATAGACAAGCAAAATACTAAAGCAGCATACATTGAGCCAACTTCTAATGGCCATCAATTAATTATTAATCCCAATGTATGGCAGGCAGCAGATGGAAAATATCCATATGGAGCAATGTTAGGAAATATGAGGTTTACCTTAGAAAACAAACCTGAAAATCTAGAAGCAGGAACTTTATGTGCTTCACAATATTCATTCATTATCTGGTTCGACGAAACCTACGAAGGCAACTAATTATCTAACAAAACAATAAATACAATTATGTATAAACCAACATATCATACACTGAGCAAAAGAGGGTACATCACCCTCTTAGCTCTCCTTGTATCTATTATCACCTTTGCACAAGGTGTAACAGTGAAAGGAACTATCCTTGACGAAAATAAAGAGCCTTTAATTGGCGCCACAGTACAGGTAAAAGGTGAAACGACCGGTGCAGCCGCTGATTTGGACGGTAATTTCACCCTCAAAGCCAAGAAAAACGCAACATTGGTGGTAAGTTACATTGGTTATCTGACACAAGAAGTACGCCTGCAAGGTAAAACCCAGGTAACTATCCAACTGATTCCCGACAGTAAAACACTGGATGAAGTGGTAGTTGTAGGTTACGGTACTATGAAGAAAAGTGACTTGACAGGTTCCGTAGCCTCCGTTGCAGCCAAAGATATCGAAGGATACCAGACCAGTTCCGTAGCCGGAGCATTGGGCGGTCAAATTGCCGGTGTACAAATCACCTCTACCGATGGTACTCCGGGCGCAGGTTTCAACATCAGCATCCGCGGTGTGGGAACATTGACAGGAGACGCATCTCCGCTCTACATTGTAGACGGTTTTGAAGTATCAGATATCGACTACCTCTCCAATTCGGACATCGAATCTATCGAAGTGTTGAAAGACGCTTCTTCTTCCGCTATCTACGGTGCACGTGCAGCTAATGGTGTTGTACTGATTACCACCAAATCGGCTAAAGTAGGCAAGACAACCGTTACTTACAATGGTTCGGCAACCTACCGTAAGATTTCAAAGACTTTGGATTTGCTCTCTCCGTATGAATTTGCAAGACTTCAAGGTGATATTGACCCCAAATACAAAGACACTTACTACAAAGAAGGAGAAGAAACAGAAGGAGTTCCTTACAAGTATCAAACACTTGACGATTATATCGGTGTTGCCGGAGTAGACTGGCAAGGAGAAACATTCAATCCTACATGGTCTCAAGACCATAATGTAACCATTATGGGCGGTACAGACAATACCAAATATAACGGTTCTCTCTCACGCTATGTAGAAAACGGTATCTTCAAGAATAGCGGCTTCGACAGAACCACTGCCAAGTTCCGTTTGGATCAGAAAATCAACAAGAAAGTTTCTTTCAACCTGACTGTAAACTACGCCATGACCAACCGTAAAGGTGTAGGTACATCCGGCGACTCCGGACGTTTCAATATGCTGGCACAAATATTAAGCGCACGTCCTACCGGCGGTTTGAAAATGACAAATGAAGAACTTTTGGAGTCTGCCATTGACCCCGAAATGTTGAATTCCGGTGAAAGTTTGGCACAGGTAAATCCTGTAAAGCAAGCTGAATCGGTAACCAATGAAAAGCGTGCAGAAATGTGGTCTGCAAATGCCTCTGTAAACTGGCAAATTATCAAAGGATTAACATTCAAAACCAGCGGTTCTTACAATACAACCAATAACCGTACCGATATTTTCTATAGAGACGGTTCAAAAGAAGCGTACCGTAATGGTGAGAAGCCCTATGGACGTACACAAATGGGACGCGATGTACGCTGGACAAATACTAATACTTTGACGTGGAAAGATAAAGTGAAGAAGCATAACTATGATGTGATGCTGGCACACGAAGTTTCTTTCAGAAGTTCCGAATATTTGCTGGGTGAAGCTATGGACTTCCCGTTTGATAATTTGGGCAATAACAATTTAGGATTGGGAGCTACTCCGAGTAAGGTAAATACCGATTACTATGATAAGACATTGCTCTCCTTCTTTGCCCGTGCCAACTATAACTATGACAACCGTTATTTGTTGACAGCTACAGTACGTACCGATGGTTCTACCGTATTCTCCCAAAAGAACAAATGGGGTTTCTTCCCCTCATTCTCCGCTGCATGGCGTGTATCTGAGGAAGCTTTCATGAAAGACCTGAAATGGATATCCAACTTCAAAGTTCGTTTCGGTTGGGGTATCGTGGGTAACGACCGTATCAGCAACTACCTCTCTTTGGATATGTATTCAAATATAAAGTATGGTATAGGTAACAATACTGTTACTGTATTGACACCCAAACAACTCAAGAACTCTAACTTGAAATGGGAAGGCTCAAGCTCTGTCAATTTAGGTGTAGACTTAGGTTTCTTCGACAACCGTTTGAACGTCACCGCAGACTTCTTTATCAAGAATACAAAAGACTTGTTACTTGCACAATCGTTGGCACAAGCTACCGGTTTTACTTCACAATGGCAAAATATCGGTAAAATACAGAACAGAGGTATTGAATTGAGTATAACCTCTACCAACATACAGACTAAAGACTTCACATGGAATACCAATTTCAATATTTCATTCATCCGCAACGAACTGAAAGCGCTGGCAGACGGTGCAAGTCATATGTATGCACGCTCTGGTTTTGACAGCAACTTCACCGGATACGACTACATTGCCAAAGTAGGCGAATCATTAGGTTTGATTTACGGATACGAATTTGATGGTGTATACCAATACGATGATTTCTATACTGATACAGACGGTAAACTGGTATTGAAACCGGGCGTTACTCAAAACTCCCGTTACAGCACAGGAGTAAAAGGCGAACCGAATGGCGCACGTCCCGGAGCCGTGAAGTATAAAGACCAAGACGGTGACGGTGACATCACTACCAAAGACCGTACCGTAATAGGTAATGCTATGCCGAAATGGTTTGGCGGTATCACCAATACTTTCGAATATAAAGGCTTCGATTTAAGTTTTATGTTCCAGTTCAATTACGGTAACGACATCTACAATGCTACCCGTCTATACGCTACACAAACCAGAAGCGGACGCCGTAACATGCTTGCCGAAGTAGCAGACCGTTGGACTCCGACCAATGCGTCTAACTCCGTACCCTCTACTAAAGGATATATTACAAATGACGTATACTCACGCTTCGTAGAAGACGGTTCTTTCCTTCGCCTGAAAAACCTGACACTGGGATATACCCTACCGAAGAAATGGACTAACAAATTCCATGCTTCCAGACTCCGTGTATACGTTACCGGCCAAAACTTGTTCTGTCTGAATAACTACAGCGGCTATGATCCGGAAGTTAACAGTCTGAATAATCCGATGATGCCGGGTCTTGACTGGGGTGCTTATCCTAAGAGCCGAGTATTCACAGTAGGACTTGACCTTCAATTCTAATTCGTAAAATAATATACATATGAAAAAGTTTATATACTATATAGGATTTTTAGTTTTATGCCTTCTTCCCGCTTCATGTTCGCTGGAAGAAGAGAGTAGTACCGAAGTAGAGAAAGACAAATACATGAATGATGCCAAAGAAGCACAAGATGTATTGCTTGGCGTGTATCGTTCTACTGTAGAAGATGCAATGTACGGCTATCATTTGTCCATCTACTTCTCTATGGGAACAGACATTTCACAGGTGGAAGGAAGTACAACCGAAAACTTCCGCATACTGCCTACCAATGCTTACCCTACTTCACAGGCAGAAGTACAAAGCACATGGGCTGCACTCTACTCCGGTATCTATAATGCCAATGATTTTCTGGAACGTATTTCTGTCAAAATGGAATCATATAATGAAACGGACAAAAAATTGGCTACTATTTATATTGCCGAAGCCAGAGCTTTAAGAGCGCTGTACTATTTCGAGCTGGTACGCCGCTGGGGCAATATTCCATTAATGACAAGCACAGCCATGTCCAACCAACACCCGAGTACTTTTGTACAAGCTGATCCCGTGGACGTTTATAAGTTTATCGAAGACGATCTGCTGTATGCTTGCGACATACTGCCGTATGCAACAGACGACCATTACCGCAGCAGTAATGACTATCGTTTCTCCAAAGGAGCAGCGCTCGGCTTACTTGCTAAAGTGTACGCTACTTGGGCAGGATACCCTTTAAGAGACGAGAGCAAGTGGGAAGCCGCTGCAAAGACGGCACGTATCTTGGTTGAATCAGGTAAACACGATTTACTGAACGACTACGAACAATTGTGGAAAAACACTTGTAATGGCATTTGGGACCCAACGGAAAGTTTGATTGAAATATCTTTCTACTCTCCTACATATTCAGGAAATAGCGATCCTGTAGGCCGTATCGGCAAATGGAATGGGGTAAAAACTACAACTCAAGCCGGCAAAAGCGGAAGTACTGCTGCCAACGTACAAGTAGTGCACTCGTTCGTTCTTGACTGGAGAAGGGCCGTTGGAGTTGATGTAGATAACCGCATAAGCCCCGACAGGCGGTTAGACTTATCTATTGCCAACTATAAGCACGGTCATAATGATGACAAAGCAGGCATACAGTATCTCGGTGATGTTTATTTGGCTGGCAAATATACAGATTCCGAAGATGTAGCTTTAGAAAAGGATTTAAATGAAAAAAAATCTGCAAAAGAAAAGCAGAATTATACACCAGCCAAGTGGGACATTGACAAGTATATGGAAAGCGTACCGTTCGTCAACAATGATAAATCCACTGTAAACTGGTACGTATTGCGATATGCCGATGTACTGTTGCTATATGCAGAAGCTTTGAACGAATGGAAAGGTGGTCCGACAACAGACGCGTATGCCGCTATCGAAAAAGTACGCAAACGCGGTTATAATGGTGCCAATGGTTACAAGTTGACCCAAGGTATGGACCAAGCGCAATTCCGCGAAGCCATTCAAAAAGAACGTGCTTACGAACTGGCGTTCGAAGGACATCGCCGTCTTGATCTCGTACGTTGGGGCATTTACTTCGAAACAATTGAAAAGACCCATACAGCCTTAAACGAATGGTGGGACAACAGCGATATAGACAAAGCGAAAAACCCCATTCCCAACTACGTAGTATACGACTACACGAAAAAAGGTCAGCACGAACTGATGCCTATTCCGCAACGCGAAATGGACTTGTGTACCCAGTTCAACCAAAACCCAGGTTGGTAACAACCACCCCAAATACATCTCCAATATGCCCAGAGAGGGGCATATTGGAGATTTTCTAAACTCTTTTCAACAAAAGTGACATTCAAAGAACGCGGATTAATTGCCTTTTCAACATTCTTGCTACAAGAACCATAAAAAATCCGTTAGCTTTGCTTTCGTTACAAAATCTACTAAAATCAATTATTTTAAAAACGAATAACATGAAAAAGAACCTTGTTCTCTTGGCTTTGGGTGCATTGACTTTCGTGTCATGCCAAACACAACCCAAAGAAGACTACAGTTGGATTAAAAAAGGCTTGGACGCAGCCTCTGCGCAACTGCAATTAACCGCAGAAGAAATTTCGTCCACTAATATGCTGCCGCGTTCTATCCGTACAGGCTATGACATGAACTTCCTGTGCCACCAGTTGGAAAGAGACTCGCTTACTTTCAAGGACTCGCTCCGTGCGCAGCCTACAGCCGACCAGTTGGGAAAACGCCGTTTGTGCAGCGTTTATGACTGGACCAGCGGTTTCTATCCGGGCTCTTTGTGGTATGCCTACGAACTGACGGGCAACGATACACTGAAAACATGGGCCATCCAATATACCAACCTGTTGAACCCCGTCCGTTACTACACCGGTACGCACGACCTGGGCTTCATGGTAAATTGCAGTTACGGCAACGCAGAGCGTCTGGCTCCTAACGACACCATTGCAGCCGTAATGAAAGAAACTGCCGACAACCTGTGCGGACGCTTCAACGATTCCATCTCGGCTATCCGTTCATGGGACTTCGGAACATGGAACTTCCCCGTTATCATCGACAATATGATGAACCTGGATTTGCTGTTCAATGTAGCCAAGGCAACCGGCAACAACTCTTATAAAGACATCGCCGTAAAACACGCAATGACTACCATGAACAACCACTTCCGCCCCGACTATACCTGCTGGCACGTAGTAAGCTACAACAACGACGGCACGGTAGAGAAGAAACAGACATTCCAGGGCAAGAACGACGACTCTTCATGGGCACGCGGACAAGCATGGGCCGTATACGGCTATACCGCCTGCTATCGTGAGACGCAAGACACTACTTTCCTGAATTTCGCCGTAAAAGTGGCCGACATGATTATGAACCGTGTCAAGACCGACGATGCCATTCCTTACTGGGACTACGACGCTCCCGTAACCGAAGAGACTCCGCGCGACGCATCCGCCGCTTCCGTAACCGCTTCCGCCCTGATAGAGCTGAGCACAATGGTTCCCGACGGAAAGAAATACCTGGATTATGCAGAAAAAATCCTGAAGAGCCTGTCGGGCGACGCCTATCTGGCAAAGGTCGGCGAAAACCAGGGATTCATCCTGATGCACTCTACCGGTTCGCTGCCTAACGGTTCGGAAATCGACACTCCGTTGAACTATGCGGATTACTATTACCTGGAAGCTCTGAAACGCTTCATGGACTTGAAAGGTATCAGCTACAAAAACCTCTAATAACCAGACTGTAAACCAACAAACATTATGAATAAGACTTTTAAATATATCGTCCTGCTGGCACTTGCCTGCTTCGTTGGCAAAGCAAATGCCCAGGAATTGAAAACCGAAGTGTTCTCGCTCCTCAACCTGGATTATCCCGGACTGGAGAAAGTAAAGGCCCTGCACCAGGAAGGCAAAGATGCCGATGCAGCCAAAGCGTTGCTCGACTACTACCGTGCACGTACCAACGTGAAGACTCCCGACATAAACCTGAAAAAGGTTACCATCGGCAAGGACGAACAGAAAATGGCCGACGAGGCTCTGCAACATACATTCTTTGCCCACAAAGGCTACCAGCCGTCATTCAATTACGGTGAAGACATCGACTGGAGATACTGGCCGGTAAAGGACAACGAACTGCGCTGGCAGTTGCACCGCCACAAATGGTTTACTCCCATGGGCAAGGCCTATCGTGTAAGCGGCGACGAGAAATACGCCGTAGAGTGGACCAAACAGTACATCGACTGGATCAAGAAAAACCCGTTGGTGAAGGTCGACAAGAAAGAGTATGAAATGACCGGTGACAACCAACTGAAAGGTGATGTGGAAAACGCACGTTTCGCATGGCGTCCGCTGGAAGTGAGCAACCGTCTGCAAGACCAGACCTCACAGTTCCAACTGTTCCTCCCGTCTCCCTCTTTCACCCCGGAGTTCCTGACCGAGTTTCTGGTAAACTACCACAAACATGCCATCCATATATTGGGCAATTACTCTGCACAGGGCAATCACCTGCTGTTCGAGGCACAGCGTATGATCTACGCCGGCGCTTTCTTCCCCGAATTCAAAGAGGCTGCTGCCTGGAGAAAGAGCGGTATCGACATCATGAACCGTGAAATCAACGTACAGGTGTATAACGACGGCGGACAGTTCGAGCTCGACCCGCACTACCACCTCGCTGCCATCAACATTTTCTGCAAGGCACTGAACATTGCCGACCTGAACGGTTTCCGCAACGAGTTCCCGCAGGAGTACCTGGATACAATCGAGAAAATGATTGTATTCTATGCCAACGTTTCTTTCCCCGACTACACCAACCCGTGTTTCAGCGATGCCAAGCTGACCAATAAGAAAGAAATGCTGAAGAACTACCGCAACTGGAGCAAGATGTTCCCGAAGAACCAGTTCATCAAATATCTGGCAACCGATGGTAAAGAAGGCGCACTGCCCGAATATCTCTCCAAAGGTTTCCTGAAATCCGGTTTCTTCGTATTCCGTAACTCTTGGGGAACGGATGCCATGCAAATGGTTGTAAAGGCCGGCCCGAAAGCATTCTGGCACTGCCAGCCGGATAACGGTACTTTCGAACTCTGGTTCAACGGCAAAAACCTGTTCCCCGATTCTGGTTCGTACGTATATGCCGGCGAGGGCGAAGTGATGGAACAACGCAACTGGCACCGTCAGACCTGCGTACACAACACCGTAACGCTGAACAACAAGAATCTGGACCAGACCGAATCCGTAACCAAGCTGTGGCAGCCGGAAGGCAACGTACAGATATTGGTTACCGAGAATCCGAGCTACAAGAACCTGAAACACCGCCGTTCCGTATTCTTCGTAGACAACAGCTACTTCGTAATTGTAGACGAAATGGTGGGAAGCCAGAAAGGTTCCATTAACCTGCACTACCAGATGCCGAAAGGCGAAATTGCCAACAGCCGCGAGGACATGACTTTCGTCACTCAGTTTGAAGAAGGAAGCAACATGAAGCTGCAATGCTTCGGCCCCGAAGGCATGACGATGAAAAAAGAGCCGGGCTGGTGCTCCACCGCTTACCGCAAACGCTACAAACGCATGAACGTATCCTTCAATGTGAAGAAAGACAGCGAAGATGCAGTACGTTACATCACCGTTATCTGTCCGATAAAGAACAGCGCAGACGCCCCCAAATTGTCTGCCAAGTTCAAAAACAAGGCATTCAATGAAAACGGACTGGAAGTAGAGGTGAAAGTAAACGGCAAGAAACAGTCTTTAAATTACAAATTATAATATAAAAGCAACATGACGAAAGGGAGTGCCCAAAAATGAAAAGCAAAGCGATAGCGATTTTAGTTTTTGAGCAGTCCCTTTCTTCATAATGAAAAGCGATACATCCCGGTTATGAAAAACAATCTTTCCAATGTACTTCTTCCGTTAGCCACATTAAGCCTCGCTTCCTGTGCCGGCCAGCAAAAAGAAGAACCCAAGCGTCCGAACATAATTTTCATGATGACGGACGACCATACCACACAAGCCATGTCCTGCTATGGCGGTAATCTCCTGCAAACTCCCAACATGGATCGTATAGCCAACGAAGGTATCCGTATGGACAACTGCTACGCGGTCAATGCCCTTTCCGGCCCGTCACGCGCCTGCGTCCTTACCGGTAAGTTCAGCCACGAAAACGGCTTTACGGATAATGCAAGCACCTTCAACGGCGACCAGCAGACATTCCCGAAACTGCTCCAGCAAGCCGGCTACCAGACGGCCATGATCGGCAAATGGCACCTTATCAGCGAACCGCAGGGCTTCGACCACTGGAGCATCCTGAGCGGCCAGCACGAACAGGGCGATTATTACGACCCCGATTTCTGGGAAGACGGCAAACATATCGTAGAGAAAGGCTATGCCACGGACATTATCACAGACAAGGCCATCAAATTCCTCGAAGGCAGGGACAAGAGCAAACCGTTCTGCATGATGTATCATCAGAAAGCGCCTCACCGCAACTGGATGCCGGCTCCGCGCCACTTGGGCATCTTCAACAATACCACATTCCCGGAACCCGCCAGCCTGTTCGACGACTACGAGGGACGCGGCAGAGCAGCCCGCGAGCAGGACATGTCCATCGAACATACCCTGACCAACGACTGGGACCTGAAACTGCTGACCCGCGAAGAGATGCTGAAGGATACCACCAACCGCCTTTACAGCGTGTACAAGCGCATGCCTGCCGCCGTACAGGACAAATGGGACTCCGTATATGCGCAGCGCATTGCCGAATACCGCAAAGGCGACCTGAAAGGTAAGGCGTTAATCAGTTGGAAATACCAGCAATACATGCGCGACTACCTGGCTACCGTACTGTCTGTGGACGAAAATATCGGCCGCCTTCTGAACTATCTTGAAAAGACCGGAGAGCTGGACAATACAATCATCGTCTACACTTCCGACCAGGGCTTCTTCCTCGGCGAACACGGCTGGTTCGACAAGCGCTTCATGTACGAGGAATGCCAGCGCATGCCGCTTATCATCCGCTACCCCAAAGCTATCAAGGCGGGAAGCACAAGCAATGCAATCTGCATGAATGTGGACTTCGCTCCCACTTTCCTCGACTTTGCCGGTGTGGAAATCCCGTCGGACATTCAGGGTACTTCCTTGAAACCGGTGTTGGAGAACGAAGGCAAGATACCCGCCGACTGGCGCAAGGCTGCCTATTACCACTATTATGAATACCCTGCCGAGCATTCGGTAAAACGTCATTACGGCATCCGTACACAGGACTTCAAACTGATTCATTTCTACAACGACATCGACGAATGGGAAATGTACGACCTGAAAGCCGACCCGCGCGAAATGAACAACGTGTTCGGCAAGCCTGAATACGCCGAAAAGCAGAAAGAGCTGATGCAACTGCTGCAAGAGACTCAAAAGCAGTATAAAGACAACGACCCCGACGAAAAAGTAAACGAGCTTTTCAAGGGCGACAGAAGATTAATGAAAAACAGATAAAACCATTAAATTTATTATCATGGATAGAAGAAGTTTTCTAAAAAACACAGGCTGGTCTTTTCTCGGACTGGCAGCTTCGGGAAGCCTGCTCGGCTCTTGCGTGGCAGGAAGTAAAGAGGCAAAGAAGATTATGCCGTCGGCAAGCAACCTGAAAGTATTCTGGGGCGACTTGCACAACCACTGCAACCTCACTTACGGACACGGCGATATGCGCGATGCTTTCGAGGCGGCCAAAGGCCAGCTGGACTTTGTCAGCGTAACGCCCCATGCCATGTGGCCGGA
This sequence comes from Bacteroides sp. 2201st1_D9_2201SCRN_220225, assembly GCF_040928965.1. Classification (NCBI taxonomy): domain Bacteria; kingdom Pseudomonadati; phylum Bacteroidota; class Bacteroidia; order Bacteroidales; family Bacteroidaceae; genus Bacteroides; species Bacteroides sp. 2201st1_D9_2201SCRN_220225. The sequence continues at coordinate 28,602 of NZ_JBCODG010000003.1, forward strand.
CATTCCGGGTGCAAACGACCCTCGTCTGAAATGGGTAATCGACTACCATACCGGAGCTTTCAAGCGTCTGCGCGAAGGCGGCTATGAGAAGTACGTAAAGATGAGCAACGAATACAACAAGGAAGGCGAATTCCTTACCTTCATCGGATACGAGGCCCACAGCATGGAGCACGGCGACCACGTGGCGTTGAACTACGACCTGGATGCACCGCTCGTGGAATGTACCTCTATCGAAGACTGGAAAGAGAAAGCCAAAGGACATAAAGTATTCGTTACTCCGCACCACATGGGCTATCAGGGCGGTTACCGCGGTTACAACTGGAAATGCTTCACCGAAGGAGACATCACTCCGTTCGTCGAGATGTATTCCCGTCACGGCCTGGCGGAAAGCGACCAGGGCGACTATCCGTACCTGCACGATATGGGTCCCCGCCAATGGGAAGGAACCATCCAGTATGGTCTGGAACAAGGACATAAATTCGGCATTATGGCTTCCACCGACCAGCACTCCGGCTATCCGGGCAGCTACGGCGACGGCCGCATCGGTGTCCTGGCTCCGTCACTGACCCGCGACGCCATTTGGGAAGCTCTCCGCACCCGCCACGTATGTGCCGCCACCGGTGATAAAATCATCATCGACTTCCGCCTCAACGACGCTTTCATGGGCGATGTAGTCCGTGGCAACAGCCGCCGCATCTACCTGAACGTAACCGGCGAAAGCTGCATCGACTATGTAGACGTTGTCAAGAACGGCCAGATACTGGCACGCATGAACGGCCCGCTGACTCCGGTTGCACCGGAAGGCGATACCGTCCGCTGCAAAGTAAAAGTGGATTTCGGCTGGAACCGCGAAGAGCGCTATGTGCACTGGCAAGGCAAGCTGTCTGTCAACAAGGGCCGTATCGTAAGCGTTACCCCCTGCTTCCGCGGCGCTGCCTTCACCTCTCCTCAGGAGGGCGAAACCGAATTCAAGACACATGTCAACCGCATCCTCTCCGTAGGCGAGAAGGAAACGGAACTGGACCTGTACAGCAGCAAGAACCCGAATACCACCACCGCAGCCATGCAGGCGGTAATCCTCGACCTGGAGATGCCGAAAGACGGCGTGCTCACCGCAGACTTCAACGGCAAGAAGTTCGAACACACACTGGGCGAACTGCTCGAAGGTTCACGTTCGCACTTCATGATAGGCTGGTTGAGCGAAGCCATTCTCTTTAACCGCGCCATGCCCGAAAGCTGCTTCACCGTAGAGCACTATATGGAAGACAAAGAGCCGCAGCGCGACACCGATTATTATTATGTACGCGTGCGCCAGCGCGACGGACAATGGGCATGGAGTTCTCCTATATGGGCTGAAAGAGTTTGACAATCATGAAAAAATACGCTATAGGAATTGACCTTGGCGGTACTTCCGTGAAATACGCCCTTATCGACAATGAAGGCGTATTTCACTTTCAAGGGAAACTGCCGTCGAAAGCCGATGTATCTGCGGAAGCGGTAATCGGCCAATTGGTAACCGCCTGCAAAGAGGCAATGGCTTCGGCCCTGCAACTCGGAATAGCGGTGGAAGGAATAGGTATAGGCACTCCCGGCATTGTGGACGAAACCAACCGCATTGTGCTGGGCGGAGCCGAGAATATCAAAGGCTGGGAGAATCTGAATCTTGCCGACCGCATCGAAGCGGAAACGGGGCTGCCCGTGCAGATGGGCAACGACGCCAACCTGATGGGACTGGGAGAAACGATGTACGGAGCCGGACAAGGCGCACAGAATGTAGTGTTCCTGACCGTGGGAACCGGCATCGGCGGCGCAGTGGTCATCGGTGGCAAGCTGTTCAACGGCTTTGCCAACCGCGGCACCGAACTGGGCCATGTGCCCCTCATCGCCAACGGCGAACCCTGCGCATGCGGCTCTGTGGGCTGTCTGGAACATTACGCCTCCACTTCCGCACTGGTGCGCCGTTTCAGCAAGCGTGCCGCAGAAGCAGGCATCTCGTTTCCGGGCGAGGAAATCAACGGAGAGCTTATCGTACGCCTCTACAAAGAAGGAGACAAGCTGGCAACGGAATGCCTGGACGAGCATTGCGATTTTCTGGGGCACGGCATCGCCGGATTCATCAACATCTTCAGCCCGCAACGCATCGTAATAGGCGGCGGACTGTCCGAAGCCGGCGACTTCTATATCCGGAAAGTCAGCGAGAAGGCACACCGCTATGCCATAGCCGACTGTGCCGTGAACACTCAAATCATGGCTGCATCTTTAGGTAACAAGGCAGGAAGCATCGGCGCCGCGTCACTGGTCTTCTCACTAAACACGAAATAGTATGAAAAAGAATTTAGGAATGCTGGCGCTGATTATGGCGTTCTGGTTCACCATATCGTTTATCACCAATATCCTGGGACCGCTCATTCCGGACATTATCCATAACTTTAACCTGAGCGACCTGGCGATGGCGGGCTTTATCCCGACTTCTTTCTTCATCGCCTATGCCATCATGTCGGTTCCTGCCGGACTGATGATCGACCGTTTCGGCGAGAAACCGGTACTGTTTCTGGGCTTCCTGATGCCGTTCATCGGCACTACGCTGTTTGCCTGCATACACACCTACCCCATGCTGCTTGCCTCATCGTTCATCATCGGCTTGGGCATGGCTATGCTGCAAACTGTGCTAAACCCGTTGCAACGCGTTGTAGGCGGCGAAGAAAACTATGCTTTCGTGGCGGAAGTGGCCCAATTCGTATTCGGCATCGCTTCGTTCCTGAGCCCACTGGTATATACGTACCTCATTCACGAACTCAATCCGGACATATACACGGAAGGCAGGAACTTTTTCATCGACCTGCTGGCAGGTATCACCCCGCCCGACCTGCCCTGGGTATCGCTTTACTGGGTATTCACGTTGCTGTTGCTGGTGATGCTGGTTGCCGTAGGGCTTTCCCGTTTCCCGAAAATCGAGTTAAAAGAAGATGAGAAAGGCGGTTCGAAAGACTCCTACCTGGCGCTGTTCAGGCAGAAATACGTATGGCTGTTCTTCCTCGGCATCTTCTGTTATGTAAGTACGGAACAGGGAACTTCCATCTTTATGAGTACGTTCCTCGAGCAGTATCACGGAGTGAACCCGCAGGTGGAAGGCGCAAAGGCCGTAAGTTACTTCTGGGGACTGATGACTGCCGGCTGCCTCGTAGGCATGGTGCTGTTGAAGCTCATTGACAGCAAACGGCTGCTCCAGCTATCGGGCGGACTCACCATCATCCTACTGCTCACCGCACTCTTCGGAAGTAAGGAAGCATCCATCATTGCCTTCCCTGCCATCGGTTTCAGCATTTCCATGATGTACTCCATCGTGTTCTCGCTGGCGCTGAACTCGGCATCGCAACACCACGGTTCGTTTGCCGGCATCCTGTGTTCGGCAATCGTGGGCGGAGCAGGCGGCCCGATGATTATCAGCATGCTTGCCGATGCCACTTCGCTGCGTACCGGAATGCTGATTATCCTCGTATTTGTAGGCTACATCACATTCATCGGTTTCTGGGCGCACCCGCTGATTAACAACAAGACGGTAAGCCTGAAAGAGCTTTTCAAGAAGTAAAAGACAAGAACGGCACACAATAAAAAAGAGACCGCAACGGCTTGCTGCCGCATGCGGTCTCTTTACTTTACACAACCCTTTTTATATCTAAAATCTACATAACTGGTTCATTACTTTCCTTCCGCAGCATCCGGCCGGGTATTTATGGTACAGATGCTCACCCGGTTCCAGTCCGGTTCTTCAAACATATAACCCACTCCCTGACCTTCGGCCACAATCCGGTCTTTGGCGATTCTATATCTATTGACCAGCATATTGCGCACGGCCTCGGCACGTTGGCGGGCGATGCGTTCGTTCACCTCCGCACTGCCTTCGGGAGAGGCATACCCTTTGATAACGACTCCCGCTTCCTTATGATTTCTCAGATAAGTGGCGATGCGCTCCACATTGGGCAACTGTGAATTATCGATGCCGATTCTGCCCTGGCGGAACGTAATCACCGACTCCAACAGCTTCTTGCTATTGTCGATAGTATCCTTCACCACTTCCGGTTTCCGGTTCCGGCAAGCTGCCAGTTCACTTTCCAAATCGGAAACTTTCCGGTTGGCATCCTGCAATACTTTGGCGGTATTGTCGGCCTCGGCACGGAGACGGTTGATTTGGGCGTTCAGTTGGTTGACTTCCGCCTGGTCGTAAGGCCTTACTTCGGTAAAGTAATGGCGGCCGTTGCTGCATCCGAAATGATAAGTCAGCCCGGCGCTGATTTCCCAGGCTGCACGGTTGGCATGGAAACGCACGGCTTCCGTACCCATAGCGTTCATATCATACACCAAAGCCGGTTTCACAGCCAATGTCCATGCCTTGCTTTCTCCCAGGTTGAAGTTGAAATTCAGTCCCAGTTTGCTGGACATACTGTTACGGTCTTCGCCCATACCGGAGTTTACATAATAATGCAACCAGCCGATACCTGCCACAGCCTCAACCTCAAACAGACGGGGAGCACCGTTATACCCCGCAAACAGATTACCTAAGTTGACCAGCCCCAGCAGACTGACGTTTGACGCGTCAAAAGCCGTTTTGCTGCCCGTAGTGTTAAAGCTGCCCATAGCCTCCAGGCTCAGGCCGAAGGCAGGTGTCAGATACTTATCCACATGAACGCCCACTACCGGACGCATGTTCTTAAAGAACGAGTGATGCGTCAGCGGAGTCGTTCCACCCGCATTGACACCTATCGCCCAGTTGTCGGCAAACTTGTTTCCGGTCAGCGCCGTTTGTCCGTCAGCGTAGCCAACCGCAACACTCAACAATAATAAACTCGCTAAAATCTTTTTCATACAATTTTCTGTTTTAAGTTAGTACATAAATTTATAAATAGATGTTGAAAGCCTGTTTACAGAGCTTCCCAGTACTTCATATTGGTAATTCTTTCCAGCAGCACTTTTCTGTCGCCCTCGCGTACACTGTTGCCTGCCGCAACCGGGATGATGCTTGCCCGTTTGCCTATACCGTGCCATTTCAGCATAGCTGCCGGAACGCCACGTTCGAGCAATGCCTCATACACTCTTTTGGCACGGCGGTTGGAAAGGTCCGTATTATAAGCGCTGCTTCCCCTTGCATCGGTGTAGCCGGTAATCAGGAAGCGGGCGTCGGGATAGCTTTTCAGAAGCCCGGCCAGCCTGTCGAGCGTTTTTTCCGAAGCAGCCGTCAGCACATCCTTGTCAAACTCGAAGTAGATATTATCCAGCAGGTCGCACGCCATTGCTTCGACAGAACCGGCTGTATCCGCCTGCTTCTCTACAATCCGCTCAACAATCTTTTCCACTTCAACAGGTTTCTCTATCTCCACATACTTCACTACCGGAGCCTGCTTTTTGCTCTTTCCGCCAATGCGCCAGATGACGCGGGCAGACACCTGCACAAAGTGAGGAAGATTCTTCTGCACCGGCAGGAGATATTCACCTTGCAGGCCAAGCCCGAAGGAATTGCTTAGCCACGCATTTACACCTGCACCGAACGAAAGCGGAACAAAAGAATTCTTATCCGATGAGCGCCCGTCGGGATTCCACACATCGGACGATTCCCAGTGCGCCTCTCCCGTGGGGTCGTCCACAAAATTGCCGCCATAGGCAGACGCGAAATTCTTATGCAGGTAATTCACCCCCACTCTGAGGTAGGGTTCCACCCATTGAGACTCAAACAAGGGAGTAAAGCGGAACTGCATGCCCAAACCGCCCATATACAGCAGGTCGTGTTTCCGGTCATTGCCCGCAATCCGGTTCTTGTTTTTCGCTACGCCTACCGTACCTTGCAAATCCAGATAAAACCACCGGTTCAGTTCCCGTGCCACATACAGGTTTGCTCCTCCCATCAGGTGGTTGGCCTTCAGGTTGTACATATAATTATCCGGAGTACTCTGGAAACCGGTGACAGACACGCGGCTCCAGTTTATCAACGAACCGCCTGCACCTATTTCCCATGCTTTCCTGTCCTGGCCTCTTCCCGTCAGAGGAACTGACAGGAAGAAGAGGGAGACAAGATATAGTATTGTTTTTTTCTTCATATTCATATATATTTATCTACGTAAATCAATCCATCCAGTCTGCCGGGCACTCTTTTATCTCCAAAGGCATACGCTTGGTTCTGTCCGCAAAGTCAACCAGGAAATACTGCTCACCTTCTTTCAGCAGATAGTAAATAAATCTACTGCGATATTCGTAACTCATGTTATATGTTATCTGATTGGTTCCCTTTTGCCTGCGTCGGATATCCACACCTATCCAATTACCCGGATAAGCGCTTGTCAGTATAAAGCGTTTGCCACCTTCCGAAAGTGGTACAGTACCGGTGTGTACAGTGCCTCCCGTTCCGTTAATGAATGTACGCATTTGGATGTATACAGCACGGTCTTCTGCCAAATCTGAAGCAGGCAACTTGCCTTCCGGAGATTTCCAGATATCGGTATTCGGGTCTTTCGTAAACTGATATTGCTTTGTCGAATAAGCAGATGTTTTATAGAAATCAGGCAACTGGTCTGTATCGATTTCACCCCATAAGGTGGTTACTCCCTGTTTGATTTCCATAAAGACAGTCCCCTCCTTGAAACCCGGAGCCGGATATACTTCCGGAATATGAATCTTATCCTGCAAATATACGGTCTGTCCGTAATCATTATAAGAACCGGCACCGTCACCGAAGTAAAGGCCTGAATAAAACTCGTTCCCATCCCACTCGTATTTTAACAACCCATTAATCGTATCATTCTTTGCCACGTTAGCTTTTTCCGTAGGAGTCAGTACCAAAGGACGCCGTATAGAGAGATATGTCTCGCCAGTACTATAAGTGTAACTCGTGCTTTTATCCAAATTTCCCTCATTTACAGGTTGATTTATATCTTTAATTTTAGCAGCTCTCATCATATAAGACTTAAGATTACTTGGATAATCGCTCCACTCTCCGTCTATCTGGCGCTCATATTTAAAGGATACAGATGTATATCTGGTTGCATTTATGTCAGACGAATTATAACTCAAATATACCGTACTCACCGTAGCCCTCACATTTACCCTATTCGGAACCAGCGTATTATTGGCACTTGTTTCCTGCACTCCGCCAACCGTTACGGTTACACTGCCTGTCCGGCGTGATAAAGGTTGGTTGTCCGGCAACTTATCCCATGCCACCTTGAACTGTCCGTTGTCATCGGTTGTGAAGGTTTCCGTTGCTCCTACTCCGGGCAATCCGCTTACCTGCACGCCTGCGGCTACTTTCTTTCCTGTTTTGTCATACACGGTAAAGAGCACCGAACCGTCCGTAGGAATCACATATTCCCGTAACTGGGAGTTCCAATAATCAGGAATGACATTATATTTTCCTACTTGTATTTCAATCACCGAAGACCTACCCGTCAGGAAATCCCAGAAGTCCGTCTGCTTGTTCCGGTCTGCCGGCCATTTCTGGTCGGGTTTATGAGGATTATCCACTTCACCGGATGCGATGTATTCTTTCCAAAGTTCATAGGCACTCTTTCCGTTCGCACCATTTGCGCCGTTTGTACCATTTGTTCCGTTTGTACCATCCTTACCGTCTTTCCCGAAAGATGGCTTTCCGGTATCCGTACCGTTGATATACCAGTTACCGTTCTCGCCAATGGCCACTTCCGGAGATTTCCCGTCGGCACCGACGGCTTTCTTACCCGTATCTGTACCGTCTACGAACCAGTTGCCGTTATTACCGATGGTAATCGTGGGCGACACGCCGTCTTTTCCATCCGTGCCCGTGGCTTTCTTACCGGTGTCCACACCATTGACAAACCAGTGGTCGTTAGCACCGATGGTTACGGTAGGCGGCACGGCATCCTTACCGTTCGCACCGTCCTTGCCTGCTTCTCCCTGCGCGGCAATGCCCGTATCCTCATTTCCGACAAACCAATGGCCGTTATCGCCGATATGCGGTGTCTGGCCGCTCTCGCCGGTAGCGCCTGTGAGGAAATACCAGAAATCCTGCACCGTATTGTTGCCGGCAGGCCATTTGCTGCCGGGGTTGTGCGGATTATCCACACTGCCGTCGGCAATCATATCCTTCCACTGGTCAAAAGCACTCTTTCCGTCTTTCCCGTCATTTCCTTTAAGATACTTGAAAAAGTCCGCAACTTCCGTCCGGTCTTTCGGCCAGTCTACCGTTCCGTCCGCTACTTTTTCTTTCCAAAACTCATAGGCCGAAAGCCCGGTATCACCTTTAGGTCCTTTGGGCATGGTGATATCAACATCGGTACAGGCGGCCATCAACAGGCATACAACTATCCCGTACCATTGTACAAATTTAAATTTACTCATCTGAATTTCAATTGTTTAATTAGCTTATAGTTTGTATATACTGTTTATAAGATGCAAATGGCAAACGGATGTAAGTTTCGGGCAGCCAGAAGTCCTTTTATTTCGTCTGCAAAAATACATACACATTTACAACGCATCATTTCAGATAAAAGACAATTAATTTCCCTTTTCGGACAAAATGCCCGAAAAAAGAATAAACAAGCGGTAAACATCTGTTTCACACCCATATATACTGAAACAGATGGCAGTTGTCCTTACTCTCCATGATGCCTTTCCGCTTCAATGCCGAATACAAGTCCTCGCACGATTTCATGCCTATGCCGTGCAGCTTTGCCAACGCATTGAATCCGTTCTTCTTGACAAAGCGCAGAAGGTCTTCCAGCAGATAGATGTTATACTCCCTGAGCCTGCGCAGGATTCTCGGAGTTATCTCAAGCACTGCCAGAGGCGTCGACAGCATTTTCAGGTATTCAACGGGGATGCCCCGCTCCTTGAACGGTACGACAACCCTCACCGGAGTACGGTCGATGTTCCTTTTGGATAGAAGCGACCGGCAGTTCCTGTATCTCACTCTAATCGCCTGAAGCTCCTGCCGTTCCTGCGCCATGGCATCCCAATCGTCCATAATCTCTTCTACCGACCTCTCATACATAGAGGCCAGTTCTTTTGCCGAAAGGCCGTATTTCTCCGCAAGTTCCTGCATGCCGTCTTTCCTTGTCAGCAGCGAGCAGAAAATATCCTGCTCCCTGGGGTCTTTTATCTGCATGGACATCTTCCTGACAAGCCGTTCAAAACTGTGCATGCAGTGGTTTTTCTTCTCCATTAAATATTTCATAGTGTTACGATTGTTTTTTGATGTGGCTCTCCTCGCGCAGGTGGGTCGGGGTTGTGCCGAACTGTTTCTTGCAGTAGCAGGTGAGGTGCGCGGAAGAGCTGAAACCGAACTCCCTGGCTATTTCCCGGAAAGCGATATCCGGGTTACAGATTTTCTCGTGGATAAGTTCGGCTTTCCGTTCCTGCATCCACTGATAGGGGCTTTGGTTGAAATAGTGCTGGAACTTCCGGTTGAAGGAGCGTTCCGAAACGCAGCACAGACTGGCAAACTCCTTGACGGTCTTTACCTTCCGGTAATTGTTCAGGATGAGGTTCTCGAACTTGCTTCCTATTCCGGAAGCGCCGGCAAAAAAGCCAGCCAGTTCGTTTTTGGCATAAAAGCCGCGCAGTATCAGAATGATTTCCTGCTGTTTAAGAATATGCATGTGCCTGCACAGCAGTCCCGTTTCCAGATAGAACAGCACCTGCCTCAAGGCATGAAGCAGTGGTTTACGGATGGGCAGGGTGTGGTCGTTGGTGGCAATAGGTTTCTCATGAGAAATGGAATCGAAATACATCTTGTCGCACACCGTTATTTCCTTGTTCCAGAACAGCAGGAGGCATTCTGCCGGGGTGATGCCCGTCAAGCGGTTCTCTTCCCGCTGAGGTATGAGCAGCATCCTGTTGGCATGCACGGAGATGGTATGCTCCCTGCCCAGCTCTACCTGCACCTCTCCTTTGAGCACGAACAGTACACAGAAGCAACCGTCATTATCAATCCGGCCTTCTTCGTGTGCAGTTAATTCGTACCGTGAAAATCCGCTTTCATACCTCAGTTGATAATTGAAGCAGGAACGATGCTCTGACAAATAAAATAATCTCATTGATAACTTTTTAATTTATACGCCATAATAACGCATCGCTTTTTTAGATTGTTTTTCACAAAAAAGACATTTATTTATAAATTTAAGACTATCGTAAGGTTTCGCAGGGTTTTATAAGTATTTGAAAGGTGTATTGATTCCGCTCATTAGCAGCAAGATGGCTGCCAATAAAGTCAAAGCAAAAGATTATCCCGTTCCACCGTGGAGTAGTTTTCATTCCACCATGGTGGAACAAAAACTACTCCGTGGCAGAACAAAACTTTCTCCACGGTGGAACGGATTGGTTCTTGCATGCTTTCTGCCTGATACTTATAGAGGAAACACTCGAAGATGCGCTTTGGAGGGAAAGATAATGGCTGTATTTATTATCCCCATAAATAGGGATTGTTCCATTATGGAATACTTTGTATCTTTGCCGCAAAACTAAACGGATGAAACAAGGATGCCTGAAAATAATGAGATGGTTTCTGCCTGTACTATTTATATCGTACATGGCAGGTATCACACTCTTTACTCACTCGCATGTAGTGAATGGGGTGACCATTGTCCATTCGCACCCGTTTAAGAAAGACTCTCCCCATAGTCATACCACAGTCGAATTTCAATTGATTCATTTGCTGAGCCACGTGGCGACTACCGGAGCCGGTATCTTTTTTCTCTCTTTTCAGTTTATTGCTTATCTGCTCTATACCCTTTCGTGGCGTCCGGATAGGGCAGGATACTGTTCGTCCGTCGTGGGCGTGGTATCTTTGCGGGCACCTCCTACCGGAAGATAAAACCTCTCTCTCACTGCATTATTTAGAAAAATTTATTTAGTAATTCTACTATCCAAAAATGAAAATGAAGAAATATATATTTTTCCTCGTTGGCCTGTGCTGTGCCCTGTTGCCTGCTATGGCCGACCAACCGGAGCTGCTGGAACTGAAAGCGTCTGATGCCAATATTATCGGTCATGTACTCGATAAAAAAACGGGTGAACACCTCTCTTATATAACAATCGCCCTGAAAGGAACTACCATTGGTACGGTGACGGATGCCACCGGACACTATTTCCTGAAAAACCTTCCCGAAGGGAATTTTGTGCTCGAAGCCAGTTCGGTGGGGTATAAAACCATCAGTCGCAATGTCAGTCTCAGGAAAGGAAAGACACTTGAAGAAAATTTTGAGTTGGAAGAAGATGCCGTGGCGCTTGACGGAGTGGTGGTATCGGCCAATCGCAGCGTGACCAAACGGCGCCTGGCACCTACATTGGTCAATGTGGTAGATATGAAGATGTTTGAGAATACAAACTCGCCTACACTTTCGCAGGGGCTTAACTTCCAGCCCGGCGTCCGGGTCGAAACGAACTGCCAGAATTGCGGTTTCCAGCAGGTGCGCATCAACGGACTGGACGGTCCGTATACACAGATTCTTATCGATTCGCGTCCCATCTTCAGTGCCCTTTCCGGTGTTTACGGGTTGGAGCAGATTCCTGCCAATATGATCGAGCGCGTAGAGGTGATGCGAGGCGGAGGTTCTGCCCTGTTCGGTTCGTCCGCCATTGCCGGAACCATTAATATCATCACCAAGGAGCCACTGCGCAATTCGGGGCAGTTGGCACATACCCTTACTTCTATCGGCGGCAGCTCGTCTTTCGATAATAATACTTCGCTGAATGCATCGCTGGTGACCGATAATCATCGGGCGGGACTCTATGTGTTCGGGCAGAACCGTCATCGGGATGCGTACGATCATGATGGAGACGGTTATTCCGAAATGCCGAAACTTAAAAACCAGACAGTCGGCTTCCGTTCGTTCCTCAAGACAAGCACTTATTCTAAGTTGACATTCGAGTATCATCACTTACAGGAGTTCCGTCGTGGCGGAAACCTGCTGAACCGTCCGCCTCACGAGGCTGACATTGCCGAGCAGATTCAGCACTCTATCAACGGCGGCGGCTTGAAATTCGATTATTTTGCTCCGAATGAAAAACACCGTCTGACCGTTTATACTTCGGCACAGCATACGGACCGCGACAGTTATTATGGCAGCAAAAAAGACCAGAACGCCTATGGAAAGACAACGGACCTGACCTTTATCGGCGGTTCTCAATATGTGTACAGTTTCGGTAAATGCCTTTTCATGCCTGCCGACCTGACTGCGGGATTGGAGTATAACCGGGATAACCTGAAGGACGATATGTGGGGATACAACCGTTATACGAAGCAGACGGTAAATATCGGTAGTGCTTTTTTGCAGAATGAATGGAAAAACGAAAAATGGAGCATTCTCTTGGGCGGACGTCTGGATAAGCACAATCTAATCGACCATGTTATCTTTAGCCCTCGTGCCAATCTCCGTTTCAATCCTTCCGAGGACATTAATCTCCGCTTGAGTTATTCGTCGGGCTTCCGTGCCCCGCAGGCTTTCGACGAAGACCTGCATATTGAGAATGTAGGCGGAACGGTGTCGATGATTGAGCGTGCCAAGAATCTGAAAGAGGAAAAATCTCAGAGTTTCAGCGCCTCAGCCGATATGTATCACCGTTTCGGTGCTTTTCAGGTGAACTTCCTGGTTGAAGGTTTTTATACCAGACTGTCGGATGTATTTGTACTCGAGAACATCGGAGAGCGGGACGGCATTCTTATCAAAGAGCGGCGTAACGGTTCGGGTGCCAAAGTATTGGGACTATCGATGGAGGGAAAAATGGCTTATCTCTCTTTGTTCCAGTTACAGGCAGGAGTCACCTTGCAACAGAGCCGTTATGACGAACCGGAAAAGTGGAGCGAAACGGCACCGGCCGAGAAGAAGATTTTCCGTACACCGAATACCTATGGGTACTTTACGGCAACGTATACGCCGATCAAGCCTCTCTCATTATCCCTGTCGGGCACGTACACCGGCTCGATGCTGGTGCAGCACATGGCCGGTTATATTGACAAGGATGTGGCGGTGAATACACGCGATTTCTTCGATATGGGAGTCAAGGTGGCCTATGATTTCAAACTTTATAAGTCAGTGGACCTGCAATTGAGTGCAGGTGTGCAGAATGTGTTCAATGCTTATCAGAACGATTTCGACCAGGGAGTGGAGCGTGACTCCGGATATATTTACGGTCCGGCTGCTCCGCGAAGCTATTTCGCCGGAATAAAGATCAGCTATTAACTCCATTACATTTGAATGGAAACCGAACTTCTGTTCGGTCGAAATGAAAAAGAGCGTAATGAACGGCGTTTACGCCTGCTCATTACGCTCCGAAGTTATAAAATACTATTTACTGGTTTGAGGATATTGGTTAGGGAATGAATTTAGTTATGATTATTCATAGTTCCGTAACCATGAATATAATAATCAGCTATATTAAACTTACCATCATTATCCAATGTTATGAAAATACGAGCATCACTACCATATGTAGGATGATATTCATCTATACCCCAATTAAAGTTTTCATCAGTTTCCTTATTTGATGTATTTTCATCTAAGAATAAGCTTATTAAACCAGTAGGCGTTGCATCCGGAGTGAAATCTTTGAAAAAATTTTGTTCCTTCACATAAGCATCAATACCAGCAGGTACCATATCAGTTCCTTTCAGCATATAAACTTTCTTGGTATTAGCACCTTTTTCAACTTTTAGTGTCGCAGCAGTTCCTTCAGCGGACACAACCGTCAATGTCAATGCTCCATTACCTGAGAAGTCAGCTTCTTTCGGTTCTTCCACCTCTGCCGCTTTAGTCTGAATACCATTCTTACCTTCACCAGCCTTATCCACCAAGTCAACAATCTCACTCAGCTTACCGTCCTTATCAACCGTTACAGCTCTCAAGTAATAAATAGAACCCGGACTTAAAATATACAATCCGCCGTTGTTTTCCTCAGTCTTAAGTTTGCCCAAATCTTCTACTTTATATTCAGTCCACTGTACATTGCTGGAAGCTTCATCCACCATTATCCAATCAAGGTTAGCAGGAACAGATGTTTCCCAGAATACGCGAACCGCTGTCGTATTTTCATTGACACTGATATCTACAAGCAGTTTCTCCGGAGAAGTCTGTTCGGGGAAGCTGACACTTGTAATACTACCTACTCCCTCAAAAGTAGGACGTCCCGTTGTAACTCCGGTATAAACAATCTTACCAAGCTTGCCTTGCTTGTCGATAGGTATGGCATATACATAATACTTGGTATTAGGAACCATATCCTTGCTGGCAAACTCTTTTGAGAACGGTTGAGTGTATGTAACAGGAACGCTTGCACCCAACTTAAGAATGCTGGCTTCGATTTCGGCTACGGACATCTCTGTAAAATCTTTACCGCTGTTTTTAGCAATAGCACCTGCATCCGTCTGTCCCACAATCATTTTGGCACAATTGGCATCTGCCGTAAAGGTAGCTTCAAAGCTTCTCAAAGCAATCTTACCGGCAGGAATCTCTATGCTTGCCACCACTTGTCCGTTAAGTTCTGCATCGGGCACAGTGACTTCTTTTGTAAAGACCGTTCCCTTACCCTCTGCATCTACCGCATAAATGGCAACAACCACCTCGGTTTCATCTGTTTCCAATGCGGTCAGAATAATACCCTTGCTTTCACTGATATCCTTATCCTGCAAAGCACTTCTTACCAATGTCTGTTCATTAAACGTAGCGCTTACGTCCGACCAGTTGTAGGGCTGCATAGGATAATCCTTGTTGGGATTCAAAGAAAGTTCAGCACTTTCAATAAATTCTGCTTCCTTGTAGATTTCTTCATACTTATCCAGTCCGGTTTCAAGGTCTTTACCCATATATCCCTTTATAATTGCCCCAATCACATACTTGGCGCACTTAGCCCCTTTCTTCACCTCTACATCCATAGAGAAAGCGGAAAGGTTCTTGATTTCAAATTCCACCAATTCGTCCATCAGGTCCTCATACTTGAATATGAACTCCTTGACAGCTTCCTGGCTCTTGCCGCTCTCATTCTCGGCATAGACAGTCAGAACATAATCCTTATCTATATCGATGGGGATTTCCAGTTTAGTCTCTTCCTTGCCGGTTACAGCCGTATATGCGGCAGCAGACTCGCCTTTCGGTTCGCACTTCCAGTACCATTTTTCCGTATCATCGGAAGGGGTAACGGTTACTACGGCTTTGGTATTGTCGGCGCTAAGAGCAGGTTCGCTCACCGTGATAGTAGGTAAAGCCGGCTTTTCCGGTGTCGGATCGTTTTTGTCTTTGTCGTCCGAGCAACTTGTCCATACGCAAGCAGCCATTGCCAGTATGGGAAGCATTGTCTTAAAAATGTTTTTCATACATTATTAATTAATTAGTTAATAAATAGAGATAAATACTATAAGTAGAAAACAGGGAGATAATATGGGAAAAACAAAGAGGAAAAAGAGAGAGTTACCACACTGTTATCTTTTTGCAAAATTATAAATTATTTATAAAAACAAGATAGAATATATATTTTTTTTCAGAACTTTTTCTATATTTGTTGCAAATATATCCAAAGAAAGTTTTAAACAAAGGGCTTTTTGTAAATATAAAATTAACATTATTACAGCATCCTTAAAAGCAGACAAACAACAAGCAACCCCGATGTTATCCTTTAATTGGACTGATATTATAGAAAAACGTAAGCAAACAAAACTGTAAAAAAAATAAAAGGACGGCAATATACACTTTAAAAATGTCTCTTTCCGCTCCAGACTAAAAAACAGAAACATTAAGTATTAATCAAATCATTAGAAGAACAAAGATGAGAAAATCAATTCTCTTGTTTGTGCTTTTAACTCTGTTCGGAATCCCGTACCTATTGGCACAGGGCGGATTCCGGATTACAGGACAAATCCTATCGGCGGAAGACAACCTGCCGGTAATCGGAGTATCTGTAGTTGAAAAAGGCACAACAAACGGTGTAATTACCGATATCGACGGAAATTACAGTATCACGGTAAGCAAGTCTCCCGCCACCTTGCAGTTTTCGTACGTAGGCATGAAGACGGTAGAAAAGCTGTTTACAGCGGCAACCCGCTACAATGTGATTATGCAACCGAACACCGAAATGGTGGACGAAGTGGTAGTAGTGGCATACGGCGTGCGCAAGAAAGGAACCATAGCCGGCTCCGTATCCACCGTAAAAGCGGAAAAGATGGAAAATGTGCCGGCAGCCGGCTTCGACCAGGCGTTGCAGGGACAGACACCGGGATTGTCGGTCATCTCCAATTCGGGAGAACCCAGCAAAGCCGCCGTGTTCCAGATACGCGGCACAAACTCAATCAACTCAGGCACATCGCCGCTGTTTATCCTCGACGGCGTGCCCATTGCAAGTTCGGACTTCAACACCATCAGCCCGGGCGACATCGAATCCATTTCCGTGCTCAAGGACGCCTCATCCACCTCTATCTACGGGGCACGCGCCGCCAACGGCGTAGTGGTAATCACCACCAAGCGCGGACTCTCCATAGACAAGGCGAAAGTAACGCTGCGCGCGCAATACGGCTTCTCGCAACTGGCATCCGACGGCAAATGGACCATGATGAACACCCCCGAACGCATACAGTTTGAGAAAGAAATAGGCCTGGACACCGGGCAGGACTACGACCTGCTCTCACGCACCAACGTCAACTGGCTGAAAGAGATATTCAACGACCGCGCACCGTTGCAGAACTACGAAATCTCCGTGAACCGCGCCACCGACCGCCTCAACTACTACGTATCGGGCGGGTTCTACGACCAGGACGGTATCGCCCAGAACTCTTCCTTCCGGCGCTACAACATGCGCGCCAATGCCGAAGTGAAAGCCAACAACTGGCTGAAAATAGGCACAAGCACCATGTCCGCCTACGAAGAGGTGCAGCAGGCGGAAGAGGGGGAAATGGCGATTTACACGCCGATAGCCGGCTCGCGCTTCATGCTCCCCTACTGGAGCCCCTACAACGCAGACGGCTCGATAGCCTCGGAGAACAACGGCACATGGACGGGCACGGGACAGAACCCCATCGAATGGATGGCGAACAACCCGGTGAGCTATAAGAAGTACAAGGTACTCTCCACCGTATTTGCCGACATCACCCCGATACAGAACCTGACCGTACGCATACAGTTCGGCGCCGACTACTCGCACGCCACCACTTTCATGCAGTCGTTCCCGAGCTACGTCATCAACAACGAGCAGGGCACTGCCGGACGCAACTCCTCGGACGTACTGAAACTGAGCGAAACCGCCACCGCCAACTACCGCTGGGCGCTGAACGACGACCACTCCTTCAACTTCATGCTGGGGCAGGAAGCCATGGACTACCAGTCGAGCGGCTTCCAGGTAGTGACGAAAGGACAGTCCAGCGACTTCCTCACGAACATCAGCTCCGGCACGCGCGCCTCGTCCTGGGACGACACCACCAGCGCATATTCCTACCTCTCGTTCTTCCTGCGCGGCGAGTACAACTACAAAGACCTCTACTACGGCGAAATGGCACTGCGCACCGACGCCTCCTCGCGCTTCGGCAAAGACCACCGCTGGGGTATGTTCTGGTCGCTGGGATTTATGTGGAACATCAAAAACGAATCGTTCCTGAAAGACACCGAATGGCTGACAAGCGCGCAAATCGCACTCAGCACCGGTACTTCGGGCAACTCGGAGATACCCTACTACGACCACCTGGCACTCGTTGCGGGCGGGCCGAAGTATAACGACGAAGCCGGTATCTACCCCAAACAGAGCGGCAACGAAGAGCTGAGCTGGGAACAGACCTGGTCCAACAACATCGGGCTGCGCCTGGGCTTCTTCAACCGCGTCAACCTCGACATCGACTTCTACCACAAGAAAACCACCGACATGCTGATGTCCGTACCCGAAAGCTATGCCATTACCGGCGAGGGCTACCGCTGGGACAATATCGGGGCGATGGTGAACCGGGGCGTGGAAGTGTCGGTCAACAGCGACATCATACGCACCAAAGATTTCACCTGGAACCTCAACGCCAACGTGTCCTACAACAAGAACAAGCTGGTGGAACTGTACAACGGCGTGCAGGAGTACGTAAACTCCACCACCGGACTGAAATTCGTCGTGGGGCATCCGGTACATGAGTTCTTCCTGAACCGCTATGCCGGCGTGAACCCTGCCAACGGCGACGCCCTGTGGTACACCAAAGACGGCGAGCTGACGACCGAATTCAACGAAAGCGACAAGGTGATGACCGGCAAGACGTTCGATTCGCCGTGGGCGGGCGGCTTCGGCACTACCTTCGCCTGGAAGGGTCTTTCGCTGTCGGCACAGTTCAGTTGGATGGCTGACCGCTGGGTGATGAACAACGACCGCTTCTTTGAAGAGAGCAACGGACTGTACAGCACCTACAACCAGTCGCGCCGGCTGCTGTACGACCGCTGGAAGAAACCGGGCGACATCACCGACATCCCCCGCTACGGCGTGACGGCGCAACTGGACGACCGCTTCCTGGAGAACTCCTCGTTCCTGCGCCTCAAGAACCTGACACTGGCATACGCACTGCCGCAGACACTGCTGAAAAAGACCAACTTCTTCACCTCGGCACGCGTGTACCTGCAAGGCCAGAACCTGCTGACCTTTACGGGATTCACCGGACTCGACCCCGAAATGTCGAGCAATATCTACCGGGCACAGTATCCGGCTTCGCGCCAGTTTACGCTGGGCATCGAAGTATCATTCTAACCCTATCAAGCAAAAGAAAGATGATTAAGAAATTCAAACTATATATCATGCTGGTTGCCGTGGCGCTGTCGTCCGTCTCCTGTCTGGACAAAATGCCGGAAGACGGCATTCCTTTCGACGAGTCGCTGCAGACGGTATCCGACATAAACCTGGCGGTCATAGGTATCTACGACGCTTTCAGGAGCAAATACCTCTATTCGGGCAACCTGACGCTGCTGCCCGACATACAGACCGACCTGGTGTACGGAGTGAACGGCAACACCAATGTGTACGGCGACATCTGGCGCTGGAAAGAAATCAAACCCACCAATACCGACATCGAAGCCGTGTACGGTGCGTTGTACGATGTTATCAACCGCTGCAACTTCATGCTCGACCGCGCGGACGCCGTGCGGAAAAAGACCACCGACGACAAGGATCTCGACAAGCTGGACCAGTGCTGCGGCGAAGCTTACTTTGCCCGTGCACTCGCCTACTCGGAGCTGGTGAAGCTCTTCTGCAAGGCATACGAAAGCGATGAGGACGCCGCCGGCCAGTTGGGAGTTATCCTGAGCGAACACTATCTGGGCGATGAAACCATGAGGCGCGCTTCGCTGAAAGACTCCTACCAATTTATCCTCGACGACCTCGACCGTGCGGCAGAGTTGCTGGAACTCGAAGAGGACTTCGACACCGACACGCAGGGAACGCTGTACGACAGCATCTACTTCAACGAATATACGGTGCATGCCCTCCGCGCCCGCGTACTTCTCTATATGAAGCGGTGGGACGAGGCCATCAAGTATGCCACCAAAGTCATCGACAGCGGTTACTACTACCTGTCGAGCTGTACGCGCGCAGCCACCTCAAGCGCCAGCTACTACAAGTATATGTGGACGAACGACTTCTCCACCGAAGCCATCTGGAAAGTGGGCTTTACCGTTAATGCCTACGGCGGCGCACTGGGACAGGTATTCGCCAACTACGACTACAGCACCCTGCGCCCCGACTACGTGCCGGCTACATGGGCCGTCAACCTGTACGACATGAACGACCTGCGCGTATCCGCATTCTTCCAGAGCTTCACCACCGGATACAGCCACGGGCTTACATGGCCGCTGCTGATAAAATACTTCGGCAACGAATCGTTCACCAACTACAACATCCTGCACGTCAGCATGCCGAAAGTGCTCCGCCTGTCGGAACAGTACCTCATCCGTGCAGAAGCATACGTGCAATGCGACCAGCCCGACTACGGCAAGGCGGGAAGCGACATATCCGTACTGCGCACGGCACGCTACTCCTCCTACGGCGGCTCCACTTCCCTGAACAAGGAGAACGCGATGGACGTCATCGAACAGGAGCGCGTAAAGGAGCTATACATGGAAGGCTTCCGCCTGCACGACCTGAAACGCTGGCACAAGGGATTTGAACGCACGCCGCAAGACCAGTCGCTGTCCAACGGCAGCAGCCTGAAAGTGGAAAAAGACGACCCGCTGTTCGTATGGCCCATACCCCAGCACGAGCTGGATGCACCGGGCTCGGAAGTAGAACCTAATGAAAGTAACAAATAAGCCAAAAGATTTATGATAATGAAGAAACTATTAACCGGATGTATGGTAGCCCTTGCCATCCTGGCAGCCCTGGCAGGACTTGCCGGATGCGACCAGGACAAGGTGCTGTACAGCGGACGCAACTACCTGATGTTCTCCGATACGCTTTACCACTATGCCGTACAGGAGAGCAACGAGAAGTTCGAAGTTCCCGTATCCGCTACCAGACGTGCCGACTACGACCGCACGTTTGCCGTGGAAGTGGTGGACAAGGAAAGCAATGCCGTGGAAGGAAAACATTACAGGATTCTTTCCAATACCGTAACCATCAAGGCGGGCGAAACCGCCGCCAATGTCGAGATAGAAGGCGTGTACGAGAATATCGGCATCAGCGATTCGCTGGGATTTGCCCTGCGGCTGATAATCCCCGAGACCGAACAGTGGCACAAATACGGAACGGAGACCAAAGTGGTGATGCAGAAAGTATGCCCGTTCGACATCAATGCCTTTACCGGCTATTGCAAGGTCACTTCCTCGCTTTTCAATACCTATATGACGAATACGACCCTGCGCCTGATAACGTCCGAAGTCGTGGAAGGGGAAGAGAATACGATTGTACTGCACGGACTCTACTTCGACGGATATGACACCAAGCTGAAATTCAACTACGACGATTTGCTCGAACCCAGCATCGAAATGGAAGAACACGTCTGCGGCAGCACTGCCGAACTGTTCGACACCACACATGGCAACGGCAAGCTGATGATGACACAGCCGTCGGGCTATCCCGCCTACTTCAGCACGTGCGAGAAGTTCGTGTTCCACTACGTCAACATCCGGGTAGACAACAAGGACGGCTCGCTGGTGGGCGTGGTGGATACTCCCGCCAACATCATCGAATGGATAAGCGAAGCGGAAGCCGAAAAGCTGAAAGAACAAGGATATTAACTTTATAACCCCTACAATTATGAAAATAACAGAACTGAAAAGCATGAGCCTGATTATGGTGCTCGCCATGATGATAATGACAGCGTTCACCGCCTGTTCGGACGACGATAACGAAGGCAACAAAACCGTTGTTTTCCCTGAGCTTGCAAACATCAGCAGCGCAGCCGGAGAAACTACCGAACTATCTTTTGAAGCATCTGCGGACTGGGAACTCTCCAGCAATGCCGGCTGGTGCAAATTCCAGAACGGCGAATTCCTGGAAAGCCTCATCTACGGAAAGACCGGAAAGCAGACCGTTACCATTATGACCTCCGCCGACGGACAGAACTACAACGAGGATGCCGTAGCGGAAATCACACTGAAAATGGGCAATGCCTCGCAGGTAATCTACAAGGTGACGCGCGCCAAAAGAGAATATGCCGACCTCGTTGTCAGCGATGAAGCAGGCAATATATATGACCGGACGCACCCGCTGACCATCAAGGGCAATACCGCTACCTCACCCGTCTATACCGTTATCAAGGCACAGGCGGAAAGCGGCGTGAAGATAGGCTTCACCAATCCGGAATGGCTGAGCTATGTCATAGACGAAAAGGCGGGAACGTATCAGTTTACGTTCAATACGGCAAACACGAGCGGACTGAATCCCAAGTATCCGATTACCGGAAACAGCTATACCCTGACTTTCGTTACCGAAGACGCCACGACCGCCAAAACGGACAAGGTGCGCAAGGTGGAGATTCCCGTCGTGTACGAAGGACTGCAACGGGACGCTATCGGCATCAGCCCCACGTATCTGAACGCGCTGGCAAGCGTGACGGGAGAAGAGCTGTCGGACGATACTGGAATTCTGGAACAGATGCAATCGACCGTTACCGTATATAATGATGAATTCGAGACTGTGGTATTCGCCATGAAGAACCAGGACGGTGAATTCAGTTATGATTTCAACAGTACGGTAGACTGGCTGCACGCCGTTACAGGAACAGGCAGTAATAAGGATAAGGTAACGGTCACCGCCGACCTTAACGAGAATACGGAAGAGCGAGCAGCTACCGTCATGGTATTCCCTAAAGCCGTTTATGATGAAATAAAGAGCAACTGGGCAGGCAACCTCATCGACGAAAGCACGGGAGACATCAAGTCCAACTATGCGAACAATGTCATGACCAATATCACACAGGAAGCCTGGCAGAAACAGGGTGACAGAATTAAATTCAAAGCGCTGTTTATGTATGCGTACGATTACGACCAGACCGGGTTCAGAAACATCAAGGACTTCTTTGAAGGCACTGTTATCAAATTTGAGGACTTGGAGAATTCGGACGGTGTCGACGAATATAATGTAACCGACAACAATGTATGGAAAGCCACCATCCCCAAAAGCCTGCTCAAGAAATTCGACGAAATCGGAGAACCGGGACACGGTCCGGGAAAAATCATTTTCGAGCCCGTTGAAGCGGCTACCGACCAGGAAATAACGGAAAAAGCCTCTCATGCAGGTATTTCATCCGAAAAGATGTCAGGTCAGGCATGGTCACAGGACGCACGCAAACTGGTACGTATCAACGGAATAGGTTTCTGCTTCGACAACACCAGCTATGAAACATACGCCAACGATTACCAACTGGTGGTCAAGGGCGAAGGCGAAGAGATTCTTGCACTCTGCATCGTAGAAGTATTTGACGATACACAAAGTCAAACCACCTTCTGACGGAATATGTACAAGCAATCACTGTAACTCAAACTACAGAAAAGAAAGAATAAATGAACTCAAAGAGAATTATAAAAGGAAAACTGTTTCTTGCAGCACTTGTCACCATGCTATGCGGCATGGTGGCAGGCGGATGCTCTGACGACAAGGACGAACTGGCGGGCAAACAATACGGCCACGTACAGTTCAGGCTCTACAAGTCGGCATCCTATACGCAGGAAGAGACAACCCGGGCCGGCACGGCATCTACGCGTGCCACCGCAATGGACCGGTTGAGCGACGCCCAGAAAGTGGAAATCGAAATGCAGCACAACGGTATGAGCATCACCCAGACCCTCGTGCTGAACGCCTACAACGAGAGCAACGCCGAATATGGCATGAGAAGCGACAAACTGGAGCTTCTGACCGGAACGTATAAAATCGTAGGTTACAAGCTGCTCGACAAGCTGGACGAGGTGATTACCGGCATATCTCCCGGTGCGGACGAGACGTTTGAAGTCGTTTCGCGCGGACTGACCACCAAAGACCTTGTTGCCGACTCGCAAGCGCGGGGCATGGTGACTTTCAAGCTGATAAAGTCCGGACTCACCACACGCGCCGCCGACGGTGAGAGCATCGACTACCTGTTCAGCGACATAAAGGTTATCGACGTAACGGTGACCAACACGTTTACACGCGTGCCCGTCACTATCAAGAACCTGAAAGTGACTTATAAGGAAGAGTATGAAGAACATCCGAATACGGACTATACCGACGACAACAAGCACAAAGACAAATATAAGGATATCGGTACCGCCAAATGCGACTCGGCAGTATGGCTGCCAGCCGGCACGTATCAGGTAACCTCTTACACCATTTATAAGAAAAGCGGTTCGGTAACCTCTACGCTCGACTCCAGAAGCCAGCTTGCGGGAGAGATGTTCAGCGTAGAAGATAACAGACAGACGGACGATGCCCTTGTGCCCATCCAACTGTCGCCGGCAGCCGCTTACATCAAGGACTACATCGCACTGAAAGCCATTTGGGAAGCGCTCGACGGAAGAAACTGGCACTATACCGGAGAGACAAGTCCTGCCGGAGCAACCTGGAACTTCAATAAGGAGGTAGACATGTGGGGCGACCAGCCCGGCGTGTCGCTGGACAATAAAGGGCGTGTCATCAGCCTGACACTCGAAGGCTTCGGCGCCAAAGGCAGAGTGCCCGACGCCATCGGCCAACTGACCGAATTGAAAGTGCTTTCCCTCGGGTCGCACAACGAAAAGCTGGGCGGCAGACTGTTCGGCGCAGGCGGAATAACGCCCGATATGAGCGATGCACAGAAACAGAAGATGCGCATGCACTACAAGGAACTGTTCCTCGACTACGACCCCAGAGAGAATATGTCGGAACTCCTGCAGGACGGCATTAACCGCGACCCCGAAATGGCAAAGATAAAGAAAAGCAACCGTATCAGCATGAAAGATATACAGATAGGCCAGACAACCAACAACATTACTTTCATATCCAAAGCGGTAATGCGGTTGAAGAACCTGCAACAACTTTATATTGCCAATTCTCCCATTAAGGCTGAGGACATCTGCACAGATTGGGAAAACGAAAATTCCGAATATGCCAAGTCATTTAAAGAGGAAAGCAGCTCCTGGGCATGGAGAACCCTGACCGACCTGACGGACGTAGAGGTGTACAACTGCCCCAACCTGACGAAACTTCCGGAATTCCTATTCGAACTTCCCGAAATCCAGTTGCTGAACATCGCCAACAACAAAGGCATTGACGGACTGAACGGAGCAAGAGACGGAAGCGGCGAGCAACTGACAGCCGACTGGAAGAAATTAGCGGATGCAACTGTAGGAGCCAAACTCCAGATTCTGTATCTCGGCAACAACAACCTGACTAAATTTCCGGAACACGCATCATTGAATAAAATGAGGAAACTGGGACTGCTCGACTGTATCAACAACAACCTTACAGGAAAGCTGGAAGCCTTTGGCAAGGAAGTGGAATTCACTACCCTGACTCTGGACAACAACCAAATTACCGAAATACCGGAGAACTTCTGCGGTTTCACCGAGCAGGTAGAAAGCCTGAGTTTTGCGCACAACCTGATAGAATACATCCCCAATATCTTTAACGCAGAATCCGTCTATACAATGGGGTCTGTAGACTTCTCGTACAACCGGATAGGACAGAATGACGGGAAAAACATTAATTGCAGCCTGGACGACTTCAAGGGAATTAACGCCTCAACGATTTCTTTGTCGAACAACCTTATCAGTAAGTTCCCCACGGAACTGTTTGCCAAAGGTTCCCCCATCTCCACCATCGACCTGAGCAACAACCTGATGACGGAGATTCCGAAGTACTCGCTAAGGTCGGAAACTGGTAACTACAAGAACACGTATCTGCTGACCGTTATCGACCTTCGCTTCAACAAGCTGACCAAGCTGTCGGACGACTTCCGCGCAACCACGCTGCCTTATCTGAAGAACCTCGACCTCAGTTACAACTGTTTCTCGAAGTTCCCGACCGAACCGCTGAACAGCAGCCAGTTGCAAGCTATCGGCATCCGCTTCCAACGCGATGCCGACGGCAACCGCATCTTGCGCGAATGGCCTACGGGAATTACCAGTTGCCCCAGCCTTATACAGTTGCAGATAGGCTCAAATGATATCCGCAAGGTAAACGAAACGCTGACATCGCAACTCTACATCGTGGACATCAAGGACAACCCGAATATCAGCATCGACGTAACAAGCGTATGCTCGCAAATAAGGGCAGGCATGTATAAACTGATTTACGACAAGACTCAGGATATCCGTGGCTGTGATGCTTTAGACATAAAACGATAAACCAATAAGATTCTACCAATGAAATATGTATATAAAATAATGACGGGGCTGGCTCTCTTCGCAGGGCTGGCAAGCTCGTGCAAAGACGACGACGCAAGCATCCCCGGCGGCATTGCAGTGGATAAGGAAGAGATAACCGTAGGGCCCGAAGGCGGAACCGAAAGGATTACGGTCAACTCTTACAAGAACTGGGTGGCCGGAGCATCCAGACCGTGGATCGCCGTATCGCCCGCAAACGGTTCGGGTACGGCGGAATGCCGGCTTGCCATCGACTCTACCTTAGAGAACACGGCACGCACCTCGCAAATACGCTTTGCACTGGAAGGCCAGGAATCCAAACTGATAACCGTTACCCAGTTCGGTTTCGGGAAACAAATCATCGCTAAAGAACCGGATGTGGACATCGAAAGTTCGGCAGCTTATAACAAACGCCTTTTCGAGGCTGTCATATCCAGTAACGTCAACTTCCTGATTGATAAAGAGCATATCGACTACTCCTTTGCCGAAGAAGAGACAATGACCAATGAGGATAAAGCAGAATTCGGAGCCGACCGGACAGGCTGGATTACCCCTCCCAAAGATACGGACCTGAAACTGAACCTCGACCGGAAAGCCCGTCCGCGTACGGTCAAGGCAAAATTCCGCTGGGAAATGAATACGACTCCCTACACCCGGATAGCGAAAATACGCTTTGTTCCGCAAAATCCGGATGAGGACCAGTTGGTGGACGACAACGGCAATCCTATCGAAGCTTTCATTTTGACTGTGACCCAAAAGGCAGCTCCCAAGATTGAGGACAACCGTTCGGGAGACTCGCTGGCAATCATCACCATCAACGAGAAGATTCAAAGCATGATGTCCTTCGATACAAGTGAGAATATGCAGAACTGGGATAACGTAACCCTATGGGAGGCAATCGACAAGGATGTACCCGAAGGTGCGGTAGGACGCGTGCGTTCCGTCAAATTCTCCCTGTTCGACCTGCAGGAAGGTGAAACACTGCCCAAAGAAATACGTTATCTCAAATACCTGGAATCGCTCGACATCCAAAGCAACTCCAACAATCAGATACGTATCGTAGCGTTGGGCGAGGAAATCTGCGAACTGAAATACCTGAAATCGCTGAGTGTATCCGCCTATGGCATGAACGAACTGCCCGAAAACTTCATCAAGCTGGGCGGCAAGGCAGACAAGAGTTATCGCGGACTGGAAAAACTGGACTTGTCGGGCAACAACTTCCCGTCGCTGGCTGCCATTACCGAAGTGGTAAATGAAGAAAACTTCCCGAATCTGCACGCGCTCAGCCTTGTCGGAAACCGCCGGAGCGACTCCTACTCCGACCTGAGTCAGGGACGTACCCACAATGGAAGGGAACTCGGTCTGTACATCGACATCAGTGCCGGAGCGGAAAAGGAAGCATTCCTGCAACTGCTCACTTGGGACAAGCTGAGAAGCCTGCGGTTCTCGTACAACTTCATTGAAGGGACATTACCTACGGATGAAGAGGTAGATACCGCACTCGAACGGGCAAACAAACCCAAACGTTATCAGGACGACGACTTCTCCGACAACAAGGAAGAGTACAAAGACAAACTGGTAGGCGATACCTGCATCTGGCTGAAAACGAGTGACAACGAAGTCACATTCACCGAAACTGGCGGAACCACCCTGCAAGTGAAAGGACAGGATGTGCCGCGCGTACTGCCGAAGGCACGCTCCTTCTCCATCAACCTGAACTTCCTGACCGGTCCGGTGCCCAAATGGATTCTGTTCCACCCGTATTTTGTAGAATGGGACCCCATGACACTGCTCTTCAACCAGCAGGAAAACGGCAAGAACTCCGCAGGATTCAAAGTGGGATTCAATAACGTCGATGCGGTGAAGTTCAACTTTGAGTATTACTACGGCAAAGAGAAGCCGGAAGGTACCAAAGTAAACGGAGTAGCTTATCCGCTATACTATTACAGGTATGTGGCGGGAGTCAACTAACCCCCAAACAGGTACTTATTAACAAGATAATATTAAACAGAAACAATGAAGAAAAGATTCTTATACATCGCACTCATTACCCTGACGCTAGGTGCCTGTACGGAACAGGATATCGTCGAACAGCCGTCCATCCCCACCGACGGGGGGACGGAAGTCCGGCTTCCCACCGATGTCAACTCGGGTGAACTGCTGATTAAGTTCAAACCCGAAATGACCGACATCCTCGACCGTACAATGACCCGCGCAGCGGGAAACGGCGGAGTGATGACCCGTTCGGGCATCCCCTCTACCGATGAGGTACTCGAAATTCTGGGCGGATACCATTTTGAACGTATCTTCCCGGTAGACAGCAAAAACGAAGAACGCACCCGCATAGCCGGCCTTCACCTGTGGTATCAGGTGAAGTTCGACGAAGGTACAGACTTGCAGGAAGCTGCCAGACGGCTTTCCCAATTAGGAGAAATCTCAAAGGTACAGGGCAACAGCCGCATCAAGCGCGCCTACAACCCCAAAAGCCGCCGGAGCTATGTGAGCCAGGCAGCCCTGCAACAGCGGGCAGCCACCCGAAGCGGAGTAGCGGCCGGAAGATTCTCCGACCCCGGACTTGCCTACCAGTGGCACTACACCAACTCCGGCAACAATGCTTTCGACAAGACAAACAGTACGGGAGAAACCCTTGCTGGCTCAATAGCCGGATGCGATGTCGGCTGCTACGAAGCATGGCAGAAATGCACGGGCGACCCGTCCGTTATCGTTGCCGTATTGGACGACGGAGTGATGTATACGCATCCCGACCTGGCAGGCAATATATGGGTAAACGACAAAGAGGAACTCTATGCCGGCACGGATGCCGACGGCAACGGATACAAGGACGACAGATACGGATATAACTTCGTACACAATACCGCAGCCATTTCGTGGACGGATGTAAGCGACATCGGTCACGGCACGCACGTATCCGGTACGATTGCCGCCATGAACAACGGATACGGAGTCTGCGGCATTGCCGGAGGAGACGGCACGAAGGATTCGGGCGTGAAGATTATGATTTGCCAGGTATTCGCCGGAGAAAACAGCGTGAGCCTGAACGGAGAAGCCCAAGCCATCAAGTATGCCGCCGACAACGGCGCCGTCATCCTGCAATGCAGTTGGGGATACAACTCCTCGGAAGCGAACGAAGTGGAAGGATACTCTCCCGGACCGGCTACCGAAAAGGAATGGGCGGATACTTATCCGCTGGAAAAGGAAATCCTGGATTATTTCATCAACAACGCCGGTTCTCCGAACGGAGTCATCGACGGCGGTATCGCCATCTTTGCATCGGGCAATGAATATGCGGGAAGCGCCTCCTATCCGGGAGCTTACTCCAAATGCGTAACTGTAAGCGCGGTTGCCGCCGACTTCACCCCGGCATCCTACACCAACTTCGGTCCGGAAGTGGACATATCTGCACCGGGCGGTGACACTGAATATTATAACGCTATAGGGGAAGAGGACAATGAGTTTTGGGAAAACAATGAGGTTTCCGGCTCCATCCTTTCTACCATGATTCGGAACGGAAGCCCTGCCTATGGTTATATGGACGGCACTTCAATGGCATGCCCTCATGTATCGGGTGTGGCTGCATTAGGTCTGTCGTATGCCGTGCAACAGCGCCGCCATTTCAAGGCAAGCGAATTTGTGGCACTATTGAAAGAGTCCGTAAAACCGGTTGATAACTGGTATAGCGGCGGAAAGAAGAAAACATACTACCGCAACCATAACTCACCGGCTGCCGCTCCCTCCGTCATGGAGCTGTCCAAATACATCGGCAAAATGGGCACGGGCGTAGTGGATGCAGGAAAGTTGCTGAACAACATCGAAGGAAGCGGTTCGGATATGAAAGTGCCGAATGTGTACGTTGCCGAAGGAGGCACATCGACCGTGAACCTTGCCTATTACTTTGTAAACGGTGAAACGCTGACCTATACCTGTACATCGGACGATGCCGCCGTGGCAACGGTAACCGTCGGCAACAGCCTGATGGAAGTAACCGGCGTAAAAACCGGCGCCACACACATCACAGTGAAAGTGAGCAACGGAAGCGAACAGACAATCACCGTTACCGTGCGCAAGAATGCCAACGACAACGGCTGGATGTAATTTAATGTAATTGATTAATGAAACTAATTACCTGGATAGTGCTATTGGTATTTGCCCGTTCCCCTTGGCAGCAAAAAGCCGACTCGCTGATAAATCCGCCACTGATGCAGCAGGCGGAATCCATACTGCGTTTCGACAAAAGCACGCTGGACATCGGAACGCTGACCGAGGATGATGCTCCGCAGGCCTACCGTTTCACGGGCAGGAACATCAGCAAGGAAGCCGTTACCGTCACAAAGGTACGGACCACCTGCGGATGTACGGCAGCAGAACTGCCTGCCGGAAAGATACTGCCGGGAGAAACCGCTACGATTGTACTGACTTATCATCCGAAGAATCATCCCGGAACGATAGATACGGACGCGTTCGTCTATCTGTCCTGCTCGGAAAAGCACCCCGTAGCACGTCTGACCCTGACCGGGAATGTTCTTCCCGGAGCGGATGAATGGGCACGCTACCCGTATGCAATGGGCCGACTGAGACTGAAACAGAACCAGATGGAATTTCAGGAAGTGATGCCCGGAAAGCGACCTTCCGAACGGATTCTATGCGGAAACAGCGGAGACAAGCCGCTGCGCCTGTCGGCACTCGTCATTCCGAAGTTCGCAACTTTCCGGACGGAACCGGAAGTGATACAACCGGGCAGTGAAGCCGACATCGTGGTAACGGTAGACGCTTCACTGATTCCCGCCGGAAAGGAAAAGACATTCACATTCCCGATTATCATCGAAGGAGTGGATGCCCGGCCTTCGGACCGGACCCTGAATATAAAAGTAAACTATACCAAGTAACGATAAAAAACAAGAAACCCGAAATGAAGAATATTTTCAAACTAACGGCTTTGGCAGTCTTTCTGTGCTGCCTTGTGTCCTGCGATGACGATGAGCCGATAATACCGACCCTGGAAGTGACTCCCGCCAACCTGAACGGCACGTGGGAACTTTCCGAATGGAACGGAACTCCGCTGGCGGAAGGTACATACTGCTACGTGGTTTTCAACCGCAAGGAACAGACTTTTGAAATGTACCAGAAGTTCGACAGCATGTACGCCCGCTACATCACCGGAAGTTTCAGTATCAAAAACGACCCTTATCTGGGCGCCGTCATCAGCGGAGAGTATGATTTCGGCAACGGTGAATGGAACAACAAATACATCGTGACCGACTTGCTGGAAAGCGGCTCGATGATATGGACGGCAAAAGACAACGAGAACGATGTAAACAAATACATACGTTGCGAGAAAGTACCGGAAAACATAATTGCGGAAGCAAAAGTGGACAAGGGCGAGTAAAGCAGAATTTCAGCTTTTTTTCATAAATTTTTACTCTAACAATTATTTGTGGGGAGTCTGTGAGGATTCCCCACAAGTGCGTTTGCACTAATCCTTTATATGCTTCTTCAAAACCGGATACAACACTTTTGCATAACGCATAAAACCTAAATCCGTAAAATGAACACCGTCTACGGTAGCCTCTCCATCATGCCCGATAATATCTTCGGAAGAGAGCAGGTAGATGTTCTTCTCTCCCCGCTTCTTCAGAGACCGGAACACAGCCTGCAAAGTCTCGTTCTTATTCTTCACTTCTCTGGCTACGGTCCTGTTAAAACGGGAATGGGTAAATATAGGATCCTCCACAAAAAGTACAGGCGTATCAGGATGCTTGCTACGGATAATGGAATAGAACTCACCGGCACGTTCCTTTATCTGCTCCACACCGGCATTCGGAACAAAATCAAGTACAAATACGGATGCATCCACACCCGCCATCACATAGGCAATCTCCAAATCCAATAAAGCATTGCCGCTAAATCCCAGATTGATACATTCCCGATTGAGCCAACGCTCCAGGATATTGGTATGCGCCATACCCGGACGGGAAGCGCAGCCTCCCTGCAGAATGCTTGTTCCGTAAAAGACAACCGGCTTCTTACGCACCGGCAGTTCCGTTGCCGGCCCGCTGATTTGAGACAGCGAGTCGATGCCGATGGAAAGAGAAGTCACCCCGTCGTATAAAGAAAGGAATAAAAGATATTCACGCTCTTCGGGCAGCATATCCTTCACGATGGTTGCCTCATTCACCTTTCCTTGCGGACGACCGCTTCCGGCAAACAGCCACTTCCCGTCTTGCAGGCAATACAAATCAAGTCCTTTAATGCCCGTAGGGGTCATGTGATTCATATTCCTGTTGAGCAGTACCTCCCATTTGGCGGCAATCCGGGTGGAATTGGAACGGAAACGTACGGCAAGCCCGGCACTGTTACGTCCCAACTCCCATAGAGGCTTACGGGAGATATTCCGTAAAGAGTCCGGCAAACGTTCGTAGCGTGTAAGGGTTGTCTCGGTAGCTTTTCCTAAAAGAGGAAAAGCGGAAGCGTCGTGATAGACGATTTGTGCATTGGCGGAGATAGCCAACAGCAGGCACAGAAGAAAAAAATTTGTTTTCATAGCAGTTAAATAATATATGGAATAAGGATTTCGGAGACTGAAACTCAAGTCTTCTGTCCCTTATTCCATATAAACTTTATTATAGATGATGTTAAGAATCCGTTTGAACTTTGTTCAAAAAGTATTTTCCGAAAGTGAAAAGTATCATTTCTTTTCAGCCTGCGCCCATTCTTTAGCCCCTTGCTCTTTCAGCTTGGCAGTAAACGCCTTTGCCTTTTCCATAACGGCGGCTTCTTCTTCGGGAGCGGCATAAGCATGCTTATACCCTTTCACCACGTTCCACTCGCCACGGGTAAAGTCGGGGAATGCCACCGGAGCGCAATTATTGTCCATGGAAAGTTCTCCTAACTCTGCCAGGCAGCACCACTCTGCCAAATCGTATACATCCATATCCAAAGGCAAACCGTTCTGCAGGCAATAAACCAGACGGCTATCCATGATAAAGTCCATACCGCCGTGACCGCCCACTTCTTTTGCCATCTCACCGTATTTCTTCAAAATAGGATGCTGGTATTTGGCTACAAGTGCTTCCATTTCCGCTTCCGGCAAGAAACCGTGCGAGTTCAAATCATCTACCTTAGGCTGTACACCCGAAGCAGTCAGTTGGTCGGCATCGAGCGCATACCCCTCTACGGGATACTTATTGGCAAATCCTTTCGAACCGGTCAACTGATACAGACGGTTATAGGGCTGGGGAGTCATCACGTTATGCTGTATCTCGATCACCTTACCGTTGGCAGTACGAATCAGCGTGGTGGTATGGTCGCCATTGCGGAAGCCATTGCAGGCAGAGTCCGTCCTTGCCTCGACCAGAGTCTTTCCCACAACCGATTTGGTATCCATAGCAACCAGTGTCTGCATACGGTCGCCGCGGTGAATGTCGAGCGCCTGTGCCACAGGGCCGAGACCGTGAGTGGCATACACATCGCCGCGATGCTTCATGTTGTAATCCAGACGCCAGCCCAGCTTGTCGCCCTCGCCGTTCTTCCAATAATGGTTCCAGAACGGGCTCAGGTTATGGATATACGCGCCCTGCGCACGGATTACCTCACCGAATACGCCCTGCTGCGCCATATTCAGCGTATTCATCTCGAACCAGTCGTAGCAGCAGTTCTCCAGAATCATACAGTGCTTGCGGGTCTTTTCACTCATGTCGACCAAAGCCCAGCACTCTTTCAGATTCATGGCGGAGGGCACTTCGATGGCTACGTTCTTGCCGTTCTCCATAGCGCACATCGCCACGGGGAAGTGATGCAGCCAGTCGGTGGCGATATACACCAAATCTATATCATCGCGCTTGCAGAGTTCCTCATACCCCTTTTCACCGGAATATACGGCTGCTTTGGGCAAGGACGCCTGCTTCAGATATTTCTGGCACGCCTCGGCACGTCCTTGTTCGTAATCGCAAAGCGCCACGATCTGCGTACCGGGGATATGGGTAAACCGCTCCACAGCTCCGGGGCCACGCATTCCCAAACCTACGAAACCCACGCGCACCACCTCCATTTTAGGCAGTGCCAGACCTATCACGCTTTTCCGGTCTGCCGGACGCTGGGGAGTTTCAACGACAATCGTTCCATTCTCCCACTGCCACTGAGTTCCTTTGTCGTTTGTCTGCACAGTGGATGTCGGTGAAGAACAGGCGCATAATGCGACACATGCGCCCAATAATAATACTTTCAAGCTCTTCATGCTTCTCAAATTTAAAGTTAATCGATACGGATACATATTTTCGCTGTTCCGATTTATTTATGTGTCTCCACAATCTTGGTAGGCGCCATTTCCATATTCCGGCGGTCAACCTGGCGGACTACAGCAGCAGCCAGTTGCAGGAACGCGCGTCCGGTCACGGTATTCTCGTCCAAAGCGACGGGGGTACCCTTGTCACCGCTCTCACAGATGCTTTGCACAATGGGAATCTGCCCCAGCAGAGGAACGTTCATCTGCTCCGCAAGCTGCTTGGCGCCTTCCTTACCGAAGATGTAGTACTTGTTCTCCGGCAGTTCGGCAGGCGTAAACCACGCCATGTTCTCTACCAGACCAAGGATAGGCACGTTCACCTTATCATTCGTAAACATGTTGATACCTTTGCGGGCATCGGCCAGAGCCACCGCCTGCGGCGTGCTGACAACAATAGCTCCGGTCATGGCAAGCGTCTGCACTACGGTGAGGTGAATGTCGCTGGTTCCGGGCGGAAGGTCTATCAGGAAATAATCCAGTTCGCCCCAGTCGGCATCGGCAATCAACTGTTTCAGGGCATTGCTTGCCATACCGCCGCGCCACAGGGTAGCCTGGTCGGGGTCTACGAAGAAACCGATAGACAGCAGCTTGATACCATACTTCTCGATAGGGATAATCAAATCACGGCCGCCGATGTTCTCTGCATACGGACGTGCATCTTCCACCTGGAACATCTTGGGCATGGACGGACCGAAGATGTCGGCATCCAGCAAACCTACCTTATACCCCAGTTTGGCAAGGGACACGGCCAGATTTGCCGATACGGTGGACTTGCCTACACCGCCCTTACCGGAAGACACACCGATGATGTTCTTCACCTGCGGCAACAGTTTGCCCACTTCCGGGCGTGCCGCCTGACGGCTTTCCGTGGCAATCGTCACTTCCACTTCCGGTGAAACGTAAGTATGTATCGCCGTCTCGGCAGCTTTCACCATGGACTTCATAAAGGGGTCGGTCGGCTTCTCGAAGATAAGCGAGAAACTGACCTTCATCCCGTCGATACGCAGATTGTCGGCAACCATTTCGGCCTCAACGAGGTTCTTCTTGTTGCCGGGATAACGCACCGTTGCCAGTGCATCGAGGATTAATTTAGGATAAAGAGTCATGTTATTTACTATTTTAAATTTTCAACGGTTTGAGATAACCGTTTGAGAAATAAATATTCAACTGAGCATTTGAGTAGTAGTAGTAACGAATTAGCAACCTGCGAATTCCAGCGATTTGCAGTGCAATGCTGTCAAATAACTCTGTCACAAAAGTAAATAAATTCTTTAGTCAGACAAAGAGTTTATCTACTTTTTAGTCGTAATCGGTTCTATTTAGTCGTAAATAGTCATAATTCGCCATATTTAGTCGAAAAACGAGACTTAAGACTATTTTACATACCATATTCTACCCTTGACTATAACTATTTCCGCCTCTTTCATCTCTGCAAGGATATTTCCAACCATTCGTTCCTGCTGTTCCGAGGTCTTATTTCTGGGAAGAACATCTCTCAGATAATCGAATATAGCATCCCGTTTAGCTCCGACCGAACCCGCATTTTGGAGATACTGCAAAATCATATGTTGTAACTTAGCTTTATCCAATCCTCTGTTATGGGTATAATACGGCAATTGCCTTGTCTTTTTAGCAATATCAAGTGATATGTTATACTCTGAAGTATCACCCTCCAATAGTCCCCTATTCAATAGAGCAACCACATCTTTTTCAGAAATACGATGCCTTTTCTGCACTGCATCCAATAATATGCAGTCCCCCAATGTAAGAGTATTGTTTTCTTTGAGCAATTCAGTATATTTCTCATTAATTGTATTGCCATATATTTTTACTCCAACTTCCTTATTGAGTGCATCTATCTCATAATCCGGCATTGGGAAATGACGCTTCCATTGCTCATTGAACATCTTCTTGATACCCCGACTCACGGTGTCAATCATATTGAAATTTACCATAGCACGGCAAAGGCATTCGTTGCGGAAATAGCGTTGAGGTCCTTTGGTTGTCAACACATTTTGCAATGTACCCGGAATGAAACTACCACCGTTGGCGTAATAAAGATAGCCGGGATTTTCAACAAAGTTAATACGCTGCTGTAATGTGTAATCCTGATGAGCTATGGCATTGTGCAAAGCTTCACGGATGGTATAGTCATCATATTGCTTCATCGTTTCCGGAAACAATGTACCTCCGGGAAGTTCCCTCATTGTAAGATTGCGTATCTTACTTAAAATTTGGTCTACAGTAAGAATAAACGGTGCAGTGAAGTGTTCGTAATCTACCACTTCTTGCCGTTCATCTCTCAAAGTCCAAGTTACCTCAACTACAGCCGGGCGAAGTTTGAAGACTGAAACAGGCTTGCCCAACAATATAATGGCGGCACGAGTCAGTTTTCCGTCTATCATTATACCGCTATTCGACAACAATTCTTCCACTGTCCAAGCATCTATTTCTTCCGCCGGAATCTTAGAGGCATGTACTTTCTTGAACATTACACGGGCTTTGGCTACCGCCAATTCGTCTAAATCTGTCAATACCGCATTTGGAACAATCTCCGCCGACCAGTCTTTTGCCTCAAAAACAGGTTCTTCAAGGATTGCCGCAAGCCGTTCCTGTGTCATTTCCACCAATGAATCTTCCACCCGCTGCCATGCCTTCTTATGGGCATACACCGGGCGGCGGGGCAAATGTTTCGGTATATGGATTATCCATACCGTCTTATGGCTATCCTCTGTTGTGTATTCATCTATACTTAACCCCTCAGACGACAAGTTAGTGCAATGTTCCAATAGTTTCCACACGGCAGATTGCGCGTTCAAATTAAATTTGGAAAGGTCCGTGCCCACAATCTCCAAAGTCTTATCCTGCACGCCAATTACAAGATGCCCTCCTTCCATATTGGCTATGGCTGCAACATACGATATTACATCATTCTTTTCGTCTCCTGCAAATAAGTTTTTGAGATTCTTCATCTCTTTCCACTCACAACGAGCATTCTCTTGTGGAAACTCACGAAGCAGATATTGTTGAAGTTCTTGTGAAGTCATAATAATTAAGATCCAGATGAAGAATTTCAGAATCAATCATTTTTGCTATACTTTCAGCTCTCATGTTTGGATTAAAACCCATAGCAGGCTCGACAACCATTGTTTATTTGCCGGTCTGGAGACTGCTGCGCTTGCTGCGGTTGTAGCTGCGGTACTCGTCCAATTCTATCTCGACATCGGGTTCCTGCAACTCTCCGCACTGAGGAAGCCGGAACTTGACGTATTTTATGGTCAGGCCGCGGTCCAGCCACTGCTGTTCGTAATAGGTGCGGATGCCGAGAATATCATCCACCAGTCCGGAGTGGTAGAGGTCGTCGGTGATGAACTCTACGGGAAGCCCGTTCTTCTCTATCATGTATTTGGTGTAGGTGAACATGAAGTTGCTGTCGGTCTTTACATGGATAGTGCCGCCGTCTTTCAGGAACTTGCGGTAGCGTTCCATGAAATAGGTAGACGTAAGGCGTTTGGTGGCTTTCTTCATCTGCGGGTCGGAGAACGTGAGCCATATCTCGCTCACTTCGCCCGGAGCGAAGAAGCGGTCTATGATTTCGATGTTGGTACGCAGGAAGGCAACATTCTTCATGCCCGACTGCAAGGACTCGGTAGCTCCCGTCCACATGCGCGCCCCTTTGATATCTACGCCAATGAAATTCTTGTCGGGAAACATGCGTCCCAGTCCCACCGTGTACTCTCCACGGCCGCAGCCCAGCTCCAGCACAATCGGATTATCATTCTTGAAAAACTGTTGATGCCAGTTGCCCTTCATCTCAAACGGCACGTTGTCTACCGCCGAGTACGGATATTCAAACACGTGCGGATAACTCGCCATATCGGCAAACTTCTCTAACTTATTCTTTCCCATTCGTATGTATTAAAGTGTTTCTACCCGACCGGTATAATTATAAAAAGTACGGTCGGCAAAGCATTGGTGAAACAATGCGTATTTATCAATGCCCGTACAATGACAAACGCCCAGCCGCTGCGGCAAATGGCTTTCAAGGAAACGAGCTATCACATCAAATTTCTCTTTCTCGGTATTACGGATATGGAAACCGCCCAATACCAGTTTCAGCGAGGTCTGCGGAAAATATTCCTGCACTGCACGGATAATATTCGTAATGCCCCGGTGCGAGCAGGCACTCAGCACGGACACTTCAGCGTCCTGTTTCAATGCCAGCGCCAGTTCGTCCGTAAAGGTATCGGCCTGTTTCCGCCCTTCCGCCCACGTGAAGAAGTGTTCAAAATGCGTATCTTCCTCATCCGTAACAGGCAACTGCGGAAAGACAAACACGCCGCGGCACAATTCAGTAACCTCATCCACAAAACGGAAACGGGTGCTGTCCAAAGCATCGGGCTGCATCACTCCGTTTTCCCGTTCATCCTTGAACTTCGGTTGGAAGAGTTCTCTCTTGCAAACAACCTGTGCCTTGTCGTTCACGGCAAGAAAGTGATGCAGTCCTCCGGTGTGGTCGCGATGTCCGTGCGACAGTACCAGGAAATCCACCTCCTTCAAATCAATCCCAAGTATCCGGGCATTGCGTATGAAAAGGTCGGAAGCTCCGGTATCGAACAGCAGACGATGCTCACCCGTATCAACAAGCAGGGAAAGCCCGTGCTCTCCCTGTAGTCCCTTGCCGTAAACCGAATTTTCCACAAGGGTTGTAATCTTTATGCTCATGCGTTATTCCACGACAGTTACCCAACCGTGCGTATCGGGCTCGTCACCGTATTGGATAGCACGCAATTTGTTGTACAGCTTCGTGCAGACAGGTCCCGGTTTTCCGTCTTTGGCAATCACGTACGACTTACCGTTCTCCACATCGTCGATGCGCTCTATCGGACTGATAACGGCAGCCGTGCCGCAAGCGCCCGCTTCCTCGAAAGTAAGCAGCTCTTCTTCCGGAACCGGACGGCGTTCTACTTTCATGCCCATATCCTCGGCCAGTTGCATCAGGCTCTTGTTGGTGATGGACGGAAGAATGGAAGTGGATTTCGGAGTGATATACGTATTGTCCTTGATACCGAAGAAGTTGGCAGCACCGCACTCGTCGATGTATTTCTTTTCCTTGGCATCCAGATAGAACTCGCAGGCATAGCCCAAATCGTGCGCTTTCTTATTGGCGCGCAAGCTGGCTGCGTAATTGCCGCCCACCTTGTAGACACCTGTGCCCAAAGGTGCGGCACGGTCGTATTCGCGGATAATAACGTACGGATTGGTGGAGAACCCGCCCTTGAAGTAAGGACCTACCGGCGTTACAAACACGACAAACAGGTATTCCTTTGCCGGATGTACGCCTACCTGTGCTCCCGTACCCACCAGCAACGGACGGATATACAGGGAAGCTCCCGATTCGTAAGGCGGAATGAAACGCTCATTCAGCTTCACAACCTTAAGAATAGCCTCTTTAAAGCGTTCTGTCGGCAACTCAGGCATCAGGATGCCACGGCAGGTAGACTGCAAACGCGCCGCATTCTCTTCCAAACGGAAAATACGTACCTTGCCGTCTTTGCCCCGGAAAGCCTTCAAACCCTCGAACGCTTCCTGACCATAGTGCAGACAAGTGGCTGCCATGTGCATAGGAATGGTTTCCTCGCTGCATACTTCCAATGCGCCCCACTGTTCGTTACGATAGTAAATTCTCACATTGTAATCTGTCTTCATATAGCCGAACGGCAGATTAGCCCAATCCAGTTCTTTCATATCTCGCTCGTATTAATTTAATTTCAAGACTATCTATTTGTAACAAAAGTAATGGTTATTCTTCATATTTCCTAAAGAAGCACTGTTTTTTTACAACCTAAGAGTGGCGATACGTTGTTTCCATTACATGCCAACTATGATAAAAAGATAAGCAGCCAGATTTTCATTGGTTGGAACTATCTGTTTCCCTTAGGAATACCCTAAGTTTACCCTAAGTAAACTGATAGTTTAATGCGGTGAAACGAATAGTTTACTTAGGATAAACTATTCGTTTTTCCGCATGAAACTTTCTCTATTTACTGGAAAGCGCCCAAATACACTGAGAATCTCCATTTTACACAAAAGGAAAAGCTATCGGGCCACCCTTTCCTTGTGGAACATAACAGTGTGACAGATGTTTTTCGTTTTTCAAACTTTGTATAGGAAGCAGCAACAAGAATTAAACGGTGTGGAAGACGACATAAAAAAGACCGCTACCCAATAACTGTCGGTAGCGGCCTTTATCCTTGTTAGAGAGAATTAAATTACCAAATGCTTGTTTTCACAAATTTACAGATGATATAAAAAATATTCCTAAAAAAGAGTTTATTCACACTTTCATTTATTTGGATAATTCCTTGACAACAAGATTATCGTGCACCTATCGCTTTCGCCCATTCAGTGTCCAGCCAAGCTTTTTGAGTATCAGGAAACAAGTGGCTGTCAATAAAGCAACTGAGTCCGCAACTGCGAGACAGCCCGATGGGTTGCTGACTATAAGCACTGTAGAATTGTGGAGTGTGGTCTGTAAAAATCACAGCTTCTTTCAATGCCGCTTTAAAGGCATCAGTGTCATTGGTCAGTGCTTCAATATACTGCTCCAAGTCATAAAACAGGTGTGGATTAAGCCCTTCATAACCTTGAATGGCAGTCAAATCCACTTGCTTGTTTCCTACTGCAGTTACCACGTTTTTCACAGCAGCGGCCAAAGCTTCCAATTTATTGCTTTGTACCAGTGCGACAGTACCCGACGTTTGTCTGTATTTATTCATAAATGATTCGCAAGCGCCTTTCAAATCTTTTTGGAAGAGCTGCGATACGATTTCCTTATATGGGAATCCATCGGCCAGCACCTCTGTCGGTGAAGCTATTAAATAATCGGTTACATTTCGCAGATCATAAAGCGCTTCTATAGACGACATGAAGCAGGCATCGAATAACAAGTACTCGAATTTCAGTCCTTCAAACGCCTGTGCCAAAGCAGGAATTTCCATGTATTGAGTACCGTCCTGTCCGATAAACCGGGTGCTGGGTGCCATGACATGCTTGTCGAAAATAGAACTGGGCACCCAGCCGCTACCATGGCTGGAGAGTACTAATCCGTAGCTGTCAGCAGGCATTTCCTCCATCACCTTTTGCAAAACATTCTTCATGAATACGGGGTCTGTAGAAAGATCAGACTGAGTATATTCTTCGATAATCTGATGCGATGTCCGGTTATTCTCCTCATTGATGACCAGTTTGGTCAATGTAGACCGTTTGCCATTATCGTAGAATACAGCTACCTGATTTTTGTCGGACAGACGTATCAGGTGCCCGGCAGCTCCCTGAATAACGCGCAGGTTGGCCTCCATTTCCGTTTCCAATCCGGTATTGTCACCCATGTAATAGAAAATAAGCGTATGCTTCTTGTCGGGCACAGAGAAAGCCTTTGTTGCAATCTTTACACTAGCAAGCACGTTTTCTTCCTCTCCTTTGGCAGCAGCCAATACCACATATTGCGTGTTGGCATCCAGTTCTTCTATCAAGATATCCATCGGCTTGTTGGCAGTGGTCACAATACCTTTGTCCAGCACTTCCTGTGCATCGGGCATGATTTCGTTTTCTTCCATTACCAAATAAGCACAGCGCAAGGCATTGGTCGATTCCAACGTAATGTTTACAGTGGTGTAACCGGTCTCGCCGGCCGTGAGTGTCACGGTAGGTGTTGGAGGCAATATGGTTTCTTCCATCGGAGTGTCATCATCCGAACAGGCAGTGAGAGCAGACAAGCAGAAGAAAATACCTGCACCCCATTGGTATAAGGTTCGTTTCATGTTCATAATCTTTATATTTTAATAAATTATCGTTAAATTGTCTGTTGCGGGAAGTTTAAGGATTAAAATTATCCACCACGTTCACCGTACCTTTCCATTCTCCTGTTATTTCGTATCCCGCATCATCCCGGAAGTCGAATACGAATTTATAACCGTCGTTTTCTTTACTTACAGTCATTGTACCACTCTTGATAGGAGCCAATATATCTGTAGCCCCTGTCTCATCATCACTGCGCTTATCTCCATACCAGGTATACAAGATATCTGCTTTGTTGAACATCATGTATCCGGGAAGCGCATACATAGGTTCAAACTTATGTTCTATGGTGTAGACCCCTTCCTGAAGTGTGGCTCCTTTATTCGCATCAGTAAAGAATTCGATGGTAATCATCTCTGACTTTATCTCTTTCCCTTCTTCGTCTTTATCTTTATAGAAATTTATTTGCCAAGAACTCAATCCGGGATAGAGGTATTCTCCCAAATAATAAGCTTCTATCTCTGTCAGTTCTTCGGGCAGAGCCAATGTGACATTGTTCTTCAAAGTGCTCATCGGGCTGGCAGGCTTCGTATTGTCATTGTCGTTAAAATTACCCATAGGCAATGCCCCGCTGAAATTGCATGTTATGTTCAGACCGTCTGCACTTTGGAAATTGAATGCAATATCATAATTTTCACCGCTTCGTGTCACGGTCATGGTTCCACTGTTCAGGAAGGCAATATATCTCTTGCCTGTTCTGGAATCGACTTTCTCCAAATAAGAGCCCGTAGGATAATATTGCCCGTTTATGTCGGAAATTTGGCCTTTGTTGATAGTCATGGGGATTTGCATATATCCCTGTGCACTTCCTCCAAAGATAGACACTTGGTAAGTACCTTCTTCCAGTGGAGGATTTTCCATATTGTAATCTAACAATTTATGCATATAACAGCTTGACAATTGCAAATAATAGCCATTGGTCAGTACCTCGTTTTCATTGAAGTTTCCATGATAGAATTGCAACAGCATATCATCGGCATGCGGACAGAACCAGTTGCCGTAATATCTTCCTTTGGCTAAAGTGAAAGACACCTCTTGATCTTCCGTAAAAGGCTGGTAAGTGCCCTGTGGTGTTTCCGGCTCATATTTTTCAAAGATAATATCACCTTTGAAGTGTCCTCGGAAAGGCTCTCCGTCTTCCATGACGATATCCATATCAATGGTATAGGTGTCACCTTTACGCTGAACAAGTACGGTTCCTCCTGTGACGTAGCTGTAAACCACTCCATTGGCAGGGTCGGATGAAATACGGGTAAATACATTGGTTGTTTCCACATCCCAACAACCTATTTGTGCCGTCTCTTCTCCTGCATGATATTCTCCCGCCGGCAGAGTAGCGTTCCAAGGGTCGCTATCGGCTACATTATAAAGATCCAGGCGAACCAGATAGTCTCCAATATTGGTCGGTAAGTCGTCTTTTCCTATTTCCCCAGAGGCCAGGCGAATAACATAGTTACCGTTTCCAGGCTCATTGTCGGTACGGTAACTTGCCTTTTCCAATAATTTCAGTTTCACTACAGGTACATCATTTTCATAAACCGGTTGTGTCTTCATTTCAAGAGCCTCGGAAAGTAAATAGCGTCCTTGACTCACAACAGCTGCCTGAATGATGTAACAAGTTTCCGCCTCTAAGGCAATAGCCCGTTGGATACTTGTCTCGGAGTTATCGGCCAGTATGCCTTCGTTAAGAATATCCTCCGCTGTAGGAGCCGTCTCGCCTTTTTTATAGCACATCCAAGCACATTGGTCTGCATGTTGGGGTGTGAGTGAGAACTCCAATGAATGACTGGTAGCTTTGATGGCGTTCAGGGTAGCAGCCGCCGGAACTGCCTTTTCATCATCGGAACATGATGAGAAAAACAATACCGATAGAATGGCTGATAAAATATAAT
Source organism: Bacteroides sp. 2201st1_D9_2201SCRN_220225 (assembly GCF_040928965.1). Taxonomy (NCBI): domain Bacteria; kingdom Pseudomonadati; phylum Bacteroidota; class Bacteroidia; order Bacteroidales; family Bacteroidaceae; genus Bacteroides; species Bacteroides sp. 2201st1_D9_2201SCRN_220225. The sequence continues at coordinate 72,425 of NZ_JBCODG010000003.1, forward strand.
ATGTTAGTTTATTCATAACAAACGTCTTTTTAATGTGATTTATTGGGGATTATCCATATCGGTAACCTTAGAAGTGAAAGTACATACATAACGCTGTCCTTCCGTATCAGTAAGGTCTATCTTAAAGGTATATGCTTCACCGGATTTGTCGACTTCCACCTTGCCTGATTTAAATTTACGGGTAGTGAAACCATACGAATAGACTGAGATTTCACTGAATTTGCTGTCCAACGTTCCGACAGCGCCATCGTTACCGACGTTATAAGTTCCGGCGGGAAGAACCTTCTCCCCCACAGCTGCACGCAAATCAAGGGTTATTTCTGTATCCCAATTATTGAATGCAGCCTTGAGATAGAATTGTCCATCTACTGCGCCGTTAGGAAGTATGCGTTTCAGTTGTTCTATACTATTAACCTGAATTTGCAGTTCATCGAAAATGGCAAATCCTTTTCCTGATATTTCCCCCTCATACGTAGCATTTACTTTGCTGCCATCCTCCAGTATGAATTCCATGCTGATTTCATACTTTTGGGTTTCCGTATTAGCATTCAATTTCATTGCACCAGATTGGATACCTATCTTTTCTTCTCCTTTCATAAAGTATGTGTAATCGATATTCGTATCAATGCAGTATCCATCTTCCGCCCCTACCACATAAGTACCGCTTTTGGTATATTTATAATCTTCACCATAAATCTCAAGTGCAAGTGTGTAGTTCCCGTCACTGAACGTGATATCATCAGTACGCCCATAATTGGAACCCTCGGCCGAGGTAAATGCAACGTTATACGTCTTGACTATCTCTTGCGCTTCCCCGTTGGGTTTCAGCATCAATTCTTGCAGCAGATCCATGGCTCCCGCCAATTCGTCATTCTCATCCATAGCAGCTATGGCTATACTCTTGATTTTTAATCCGATTTTCTGGTCCATTTGCGGAGTCAAGACCCAATCCCCGTTTTCCAGTGCGCTGGGGGCTAACGTAAAGCTTATATCCGGATTCAATCCCCATTGATCGTTTTCAAAGATTACGCCCAAGTAGAGTTTAAAGCCATTAGCTGTCTTCAGAAATTGTCCGCAAGGCACGTTGAGCACACCGTCTTTAAGGACTCCTTTGAAAGTAAGTTCTGCATTCTTGAATGAAACAGTTACCTCATTACTCTCGGCTATAACACTTACTTCATCCTGTGTGGCAAATCCGTCCCTATTCTTAAAATCAGCTATCCAAGAACGGTTGTAAGAACTCCTGGAATACTGCATAAAGCTATACTCTTTAGCCAAACTACCGGATTCCAGCGTCACTTTACCCAATCTTTCCAGACTTTCTGTGTTCTCATCAGCCAAGATGTAATACCCATTCTCTGCTTCTTCGTAACTCAACCAGGTTTGGGCTTCTTCACTGATGCTCACCGTTATCGGCATTTCACTTTCAAAACGGATAAACTGTTTGAAAGCCTTGTTTTCGGCAAAAGAGAAAAAATCGTCAGTCTTATAGTTTGTAATGATACCCATCTGTGTGATGCCTATCTTGGCAGACGATTCGCCCATGACCAGTGAGATGGTGGCTGTACGGGTTTCCATTTCGTCGTTGGGAGCTATGTAGAAGCTTACCACTCCATTACTGCACGCCTTGATGGTACACCATTCTTCATTGGAAGTAGCCGTCAGAGTAGGATCAGCGTTGCCCACCTCAATGGTTCCATCACCACCAACAGATTTGAAATCAACCGTAGAAGACGTTATTTGCAGTTCTACCGGTGGCAGATATTGGGTATCGTCATCGTTGCAGGCACCTAAGAACAAAGAGCATCCTGCGATGAGTAGATAGATGATATTCTTTTTCATATTCACTTCTTTTTTTAATGTTTGTTATTTGGAAGCCGCTTGCTGTGTAAATGTACGAAAGAATCCTGTCACATAAGCCAATTGCAGGACATCCTTACCTGTGTTATTGTCTATTGCCACAAAAGAGTCGCACAAAAACTTGCCCCACATACCGTTATCCTGCAAGATGACGGTTTGGGTTACATCTTCCAAATGGCTATCTCCAGGGTTGGGCGCTGCTTTTTCCTCCATGTAACCTTCCATACCAACACCCTGTGTCTGGCTCAAATATCCTCCTCCCTGCAAAGTCCATGGTACTAAGACAATGCCATCAGGCAACATTTGGTATTCCAGACTGATACTACCGGCCACTGCATTGTAGCGTATGCGCATATCAAACGGCAATCCTTTCATAAGATAACTTTCATTGAACAATTCTTCTTCCAGTGTTACAGGTAGCATGGTATTTCCTTGGTAATACACAAAAAAGTATTCACCGATGTATTTCTCATAGCGGGAGTAAGTTTTGGGCAATTCTCTGGCACGTATAGTTACTTTATCGTCTGTGAAGCTCATGCTACCCTGTTCCCAGCGCAACTCTTTCACATCCAAGGTAGCTAGCGACAACGGTTCATCGAAACTGATACCTTCCGGTGTATAGTGAAAAGGCAGATTTACCTGGCTGCCATCGGCATTTTCCAAGATAAATTTGCGATAACGCTGTGTCACTGTGTATTGTATCACTCCGTCTATCACCACCTCATAAGCGGCCGGATAAGCCTCATTGGTAATCTGTTTAACGCTTTGCAAGTAATCTTCCCAAGCTACATTCTCCGGCAGCGGATGCATTATCATTTTGTTACCGGTCTTCTTACCCTTCAACACCACTTCGTCAGAGGTACAGGACAAGATAAGAAAGTCACTGTCTCCCTCCATACCCATACCATCTTCGCCTATACCCAATGCATTGGAAGGCTCTGAGAAAAAATGGAATATTTCATTGTACGTACTAAACGTCAGCATGGGTCCGGCACTATTCACCATATCATAAGCACCTGTACTCACCTTATCGGGCTGGAAGAGATCGCATGACACATCGGCAGTGCCCTCTTTATGAAAGCGTATCAGCATAGTGTATCCCCCATAAGCCTTAGTAGCGGCAGGATAGTAATTCAGCACCCATCCGTTACCGGCAGAACGCAGTACTTCCTGATACTCGGCGATGGACTGGTTGATGCGGTTGGCGGCCGATTGGTCGAAAACATCGTCCACTTCAGAGGTACATGCTCCTGCTCCAATCAATATTAAAGCCAATATCCATAGATTATATATCTTTTTCATATATATGTTCTTTTAGTTTAATTCTGTCAAATCAATATATTTCACTTGTTCGGAACGGCGCTGTACAATATCGCGCAATTTGTCCAAGTCAATATTCCACACTTCATTCATGTAGTTTCTCACAATTTCCATCTTTTGGTTAATGAATGTGGCTCCCTCATCGGCTATTTTCAACTGTTGTTGCCACCAGGCAGCATCATGGGTCACATAGTTCGCTACCAGCTCGGCAAAGTCCTCATGTACTTCCGAACCACCGTAGGCCGTAATGAATCCCATGCCCAAAGCCGCTTCATCACTGACATTCACCCATCCGTTACCAATATATTTTCCACTAGACACAGCATAGAAGTCCTGCGGAAATTCGATGGTCTGATGCAAGATGTGTGAAAATTCATGGTGCATGGTACTGAAATACCAGCGGTTCATCATCTCTACATCCACGCTGTTCGGGTTCAGAGCGTTGATATTATACAGAGTTACTTTCAAACCGCCTTCTGCCGTACCCAAGGTAATCTTTCCGTTATCATAAGCCGGAGAACCTATCAAATGAATCATCTTAGGACCATATGTACATATAAAATCGCGGTTGTTTCCCTGAACTTCTACATAGGCATCAATCCACAAGTATTTTACCAATTTGGCCATGGCTACTGATTTGGACAATTCGGCCGGTGCCAAGTTATAGTCGGTATCCGATTCCTTGTATTCGAATTTATATTTAAAATCGATATTATAAGGGGTGACATAGTTATCGAGCAACCATTCATCGAATGCCGTACGGTATGGAGTCATGTTGTCGAAGCTGCTCTCCTTTGTCAGGTCATCTTCGTTGCAAGCAGTGGCACCGCCGATAAGGGCTGCCGCCATCAGAAAATAGGTTATATATTTTTTCATATGTTATCGTATTCAGTAGATTATATACTTAGTATCTAGGATTTGGTTCCATGCCGGCAGTGATGACATCTTGTGGAAGTTGGATGGCGCGTCGCGGGTCTTCTTTTCCCAGCACAATCGGACTGTTGCCGGCACGGTTGTGCGAAAACTCTATGCCATAGCGTTTCAGGTCAAACCAGCGAAGTCCTTCCTGCATGGTTTCCAAACGGCGCAGTTGCAAGATGAGTTGGATAAGATTCTCTTCCGTACCGGGCTCTACGGTAAATCCTTCAGGGTTAAGACGCTTTTTCACACTGCGTTCCTTGTCTTTGGTAACAATAGTGGGCTGATAAGGCAGGCTATTGTAGAAATTATTAACCTCTTGCTCTGTCAGGTCGTGTCCTTCGTCCTTACTCAGCGCACTATGACTTTCTATCCAAAAGTTTATGTCTTCCAAAGCCTTACTATAGTCAGGGTTATCACTCAACACATAAGCCTCTGCACGGCATAGTAGGGTTTCATCTACCGAAAACGGTACTGCTACCGTGTGCGGGTAGTACAGGCCATTGGCCTTGTCTACGTATTCAAAGTACAATTTCAGTTTCGGGAAAGGATTTTTCTGTACTACACTGAGGATGAAAGTACTCATAACCAGTCCACCCCTCCAATGCCAGGGACCGTCTGCGTCAATAGTCTCGTTAGTATAGATTGGGGTTCCGTGTCCGTAGCGTTTCAAAGTATTATAAGGACCTGTAATGATAGGTACTTGCGACCCTAAAGCAGCTAAAAGCAGATTGGCCGGTTTCTTTTCAGACACGTATTGGTTGCTGATGTCGTCCACCAAACTTACTCCGCCGAAATCAGCCTCCCAATTACGCAGTGCTGTGACCGGATTGCTGCCGATGGCAATGTTGGCACATTCTATCACCTTATCCCATTTTTGGTAATAGAGATAAAACCGTGCAGCAAAAGCGTTGGCTGCTTTACGGTTGAAGTGATACTTGGGAACCTCATAAGCAGCATCTTTAATGAGCGGAAGTCCAGCTTCCAAGTCAGCAGCAATCTGTTCATACGTATTCTTCAAGCTGCCTCGTTCAGTATTTTCCGGATAGACGCTGTCACCGGTCCGAGTACGGTAGGGTATTCCCAAATGACTTCCTGCCGTATTCGGATTATAAGGCATACAGAATACATTAGCTAATAGAAAATGGGAATAGGCGCGGCACACCAAAGCTTCGCCCCGTTGCGGATTGAGGCTGGCAGGCGAACCTAAGTTTTCGATACCTTCCAATGCCATATTAGCCGAAGCAATAGCAGCATAACATCCTTCCCAAAGGGCATAGGGACTATCGTAACTACTAATGCTGGGAGAATCCCACAAATAAAGTTTTTCGATGAGTTCGTCCGTATCAAATTGTCCACCGTTATCCATCACGTTATCCGATGACAACTCGCCAATCAACAGCGGAAGAGTAGTTGGGTATGCCGAAACCAACAGTGGAGATATTTTGTCGGTACTGTTGATTTCCGTGCGGCTATCGGGCAGTGTATCCAAAAAATCACTGCAAGAAGAGAATGCCAGCAATGAAACGGATAGCAAGGTTATGAATGATTTATTTTTCATGTGATTCATTATTAAAAAAAATTAAATGCCTAAGCGAATGGTAAAAGTGAACTGTTTAGCCATGGGAACGGCCACACCACCTGTGTTAAAGAATTCGGGATCCTGCCCGTTTAATTTGTCGTCTGCATAAAGCAAAAACAAATTAGTTGCCTGCAGTTTCAATCCTAAATTGGAAATTTTTAACGGTTCAATCCACTTCTTGGGCAGGTCGTATGAAAGCGAAATCTCTTTCAAACGGATAAAGTCACCCTTTGCGATGCGGTCGCTGGAGTAATTATAAGCATTGTAGGCACGGCTCAGATAACTGTCGTTCACATTCATATACTTATCTGCTATCACCGGAATATTGGTACGATGCTCGTCGCCCGGCCTCATCCAACGGTTCTTGAATTCTTTCGGCATAGCATCAAGGTCGGTATATTGGTTGCTAAATACCGGATCCAAACGGATGACATTGCCAAAAGAATAAGTGATAAACACATTCAGTTTCAGACCCTTGTAGCTGAATACATTTCCCAAACTACCTGTAATGGTAGGATCTGTAGTACCTTCATAAATCAGGTGTGATTTGTTGTTGCGCTCCTGGAAGTTGATGTTGCTTGTGGTCAATTCGCCATTTTCATTAATGAAAGTAGGCAGACCTTCTTCATTCAGTCCACGGAAGTCGAGCGAAAACAAACTTCTTACCGGATAGCCTTGCATGGCAAATCCATATCCGCTCACCATGTCCATTACCGATGAGAATGCCTCCAAATCGGTTACCTTGTTCTTGGTTTTAGAGAAAATGAAGTCAGTGTTCCACTTGAAGTCCTTCTTGGCAATGTTACGGGTAGAAAGAGTCAGCTCTATACCGTGCGAACGCATGCTTGCCACATTGGCATACTTGCCAATTTCTCCATCCAGACCGGTAGTACTCAACCATCCTATCAGGTCATAGTTCTTGCGTTTGTACCAATCCATGCTGAAGTTGATACGGTTATCCAGAAAACCTAAATCGATACCCAGATTCAGTTCATGTTTCTTTTCGTAAGTCAGTTCAGAATTTTTGCCTTGTAGGATGCCCAGTCCCGACTCCATGACATCGGCATTGGGACGCCAAGGATTATAACTGCTCACCATTGCCAGCGAGTTACTCACAAAGGCAGGACCACGGTCGGCAGTCAGCGAGTAACTTGCTTTCAGCGTCAAGTTAGATAATATGGAATTCAGTTTGCTGAACCAAGTTTCTTCGTGCGCATTCCAAGCACCGGAAATATTCCATGTAGGCAACCAGCGAGCCGAACGGCTTTTACCTAGTTTGTTGGAACCTTCGTAACGCACTGTACCGTTCACGGTATAGCGTCCCTTCCATGAATAAGTGCCGGTAGCGAAAAAAGCCACTTGGCGTGCTTTGGTTTCGTCAACAGTATTATAAGGTGTATTTTCCTCGTTGCCTTGCTTGAAGAACAAATAGTCGTAACTGGAAAGCATACCCATGCCATACTGCATACCTGCACCGTTAAACCACACTTTGCTGCGGTCTGTGGCATTTAGTTCCATACCACCGAAAAAGTTTACGATATGATTTTCGTTGAATACATCATTGTAACTGACGGTACTACGCAAGTCATAGCTCGACATAGTATATTTCGTATCGCGATAGAAACCGCCTACGGGCAGTACCGATTCCGGTAGAGTATTGATTTTGTCAGGATCGGTATAGAGCCACGGATTGGCTTGCTGCATGGTAGCGTCATCCATAGCCCTATAAGCCCATGCCTGATTAGAATAATCTTTCACATAATGGTTTTGGGTAGTAGATGAGTACTTGTAAGCCCCCAATATGCTCAATTCTACCTTTTGAATAGGCTTCCATTTCATTTCACCCTGGAATCGCATATCAGTAACTTTTAAATCCATGTAGTTGTTATCCAGCTCGTGGAAAATATTAAACGGTGCATAGTTACGTACGTAGTATTCATTGGGATCCAATGTGCGCGAAGTATTCAGCGCAAATGAGTAAGGATTGATGTCGAAGTCACGTTTCACCTCACCACTTACGGGATCAGCTTGCGAACCAAGAGTACCGGGAGCCTGCTGCTTGCGAAAAGATGCATTCCCGATAAGGTTAAGTGTAAGGTTTTTGAAGATATTATACGTAGAATTAATGTTAGCCGTATAACGTTGCACTTTGCTCCTCTTAGTCCATCCCGGGTCGTTCATCACACTGATGGAAGTATAATAAGAAGCCTTGTCTGTACCGGTAGCCATACTCACAGCATGATTTTGTGAGATACTATTGCTGAACAACAGGTCGAACCAGTCGGTATTACGGAACTCGGCCTGCTTCAGATAAGCCCCCCGTGCTTCAGGCGTATTGGCTAAACCAAATACACCGCCTGTTGCCGAATATTGATTAATGAGATGATACATTTTACCATAGACACCACTCTGCGAAGCACGATAAGAATCAACAAAACTCAGGGAACCGTTTTGCTCCATATTCTTGTATACATCCATTTGCTCTTGAGAGTTCATGATGTTGAAATTGCTATAACTGGGTTTCATGCGCATGGTAAACTCACCTGTATAACTGATTTTGTTCGTACCTGATTTACCTTTTTTGGTAGTTACCACAATCACCCCTGCCATAGCACGTGCACCATAAATGGAGGTAGCCGAACCATCTTTTAGAATTTGAAAACTCTCAATATCATCGGCATTCAAACCGGCAATAGCTGAACTGATCAGAGTCTCAGCATCACCTGAGGACAGATCGTCAGCACCTATCTCAGCTACATCTTCCATGATAACACCATCTACCACCCACAGCGGCTTGGAACTTCCGTAAATGGAAGTTGCACCACGCACACGAATCTTAGGCGCCGTACCGAAAGTACCAGATACATTTTGCACAGATACACCTGCCGAACGTCCTTCCAGACCGCGACTGATATCTGCCATACCATCCATTTTGATGTTTTCTGCTTTCAACTGGTCGGTAGCACCGGTAAACATACGTTTATCCATACGCTGCATACCCGTCACAACAACTTCGGACAGCGTCTGTACATCCGATTGGAGAGTCACTTTCATAGTCGGCGAAGGAGAAAGCGACTGAGGAAGCATACCGACATAAGAAAACTCCAACTTGGAACGACTGGAAACATTAGGCAATGTAAACTTACCGTCTATGTCTGTCAGCACACCCGTAGAAGTACCTTTCACCATAACGGTAGCTCCAATAAGCGGCTCACCGTCATCGGCAGACAGCACAACGCCGTTTACCGTATACACTTTAGCCTGTTTGGAAGGACCTTTTGTTGTAATGGTAATAAACTCCTTATCGATAGTATACTCAAGTTTCTTACCAGAAAGCACAATATCCAAAATTTCCCGGATATTCTTATCCTTGATGGCACCGCTATACGTATATGACTTCACATCATCATACGTAAAAAGGATTTTATAACCTGAAATTTTGCTCAACTGTTTAAATACAGAAGACAACTCTTCATTCTTAAACTCTACTGTAAGTTTCTTCTCACCTACCTGAGCTTCCGCACAGAACGGAAGACAAAATAGAAAAAAGAAAAGCGGAAATAATAAGTACCTCTTTCTTCTCATACGTTTATTTTTAATAATATTAGCGAAGCTTCATTTATTAATAATACGTATGACTTGAATAACAAGATACCTTTTTACCTTATTTTTTTCAATTCATGAAACTTTTTCTCTAAAAAGCATCTACAATATGGAAGAAATTACACAAAACATGCCTCCATCTAGTCAACATAGACCGTATTCTCACAAAGTGTTAACGTTACTTTTTTTAAACGGTTCATCAAACGAATTGTTTCTTCAATACCACCCTGACGATTGGACATAAAATGTATGCGATATGCCATGGCTTCTTTATTTCTAAATATAACGTTCACATTATACCAACGTCCAATAGACTTCATAATATCCGCCAAAGTCAACTCATCAAAATAAAAATATCCATCTTTCCAATAAGTATAGGCCTCACTGTTTACTTCCTTCACCTCAAACTGCCCATTGGAAAGAAGTATGGCATCTTTACCTGGTTCCAAATCCACAAAACGTGCATTTTCATGGCTGCGAACCTGTACCTTACCGCTAATCAGCGTTACATGGCTGTCTTCGGCTGTATAACTTTTCACATTAAACTCCGTTCCGAGAACCTTAGTTTGCAAATAATCCGTCTTTACAATAAAAGGTTTTGTATCTTTTGTAACTTTAAAATACGCTTCTCCTTCAAGAAAAACCGTACGCTCCCTTTCTATAAAAGCTGTAGGATAAACCAATTTACTATTGGCATTCAGCCACACCTCCGTACCATCACAAAGAATCAATTTGAATGTCTCGCCTCTGGGGATTACAATAGAATGAGTCTGTAACATCTTTTTCACTACCGGAACGGAATTCCTCGCTAGATTAGTATAATCAAGAGTCCGCCGTTTTTCTACTTGTTTGTTTTCTTTTTTAGGCTCATCATCCAAAAAGAATTGCTTGCCGTCATTTAATTCCAAAACAATACGCTGTTCATTCGGATCCGCAGCAAATACCGTGACAGATTTAGGCGGGGCAACCGGTATATTAAATAAATAATTAAATGAAACAAAAGCTCCTACCAGGATAGCTGCTACCGAACTGCTCCATATCCAAAACATCTTAAGATATTTTTTCTTATTCTGTCTACCTTTCAAACGAGCTAATTCAGCCTCCACATCAACCATACCGGAAGCCTGGCACTTATGCAAAAGATATCTGACATCCATCAAATCCTTACAGGCATCTAATGTCTCCACATCTTTCAAATCCTCCCATTTCTTGTCAGAGCTATCGGATGAACTCTCCATTAAATCCAGTGCTTTATCAAATTCAGATGTACTATCTTGATTACTCATAAATCCGCTAGTTTAGTTAATACCTTATTATAAATGCGTTTATAAAACTTATTTTGAACCGTTTAGCCTATTTTTTATATTTATTTAGCAAATTCCTCACGAATAGCCTTCAAGGCTTTAACAATATGTTTTCTAACCGCACTTATGCTTATATTCAATTCTGCGGCTACTTCTTTATACTTCTTCTCATGTAGATAGCACTCTTCCAGGATATGCCTCGTATGCGGGGTCATTCCATCCAACACTTTCTGAATCTTCATCATACGCTCGTCTTGCTCCTTGAACTCCACTTCTGTATAATTTTCATACAATTTCTGAGAGAATTCAGCATAAGCATAATGTATATCCTGATGTCTCAGATAATCGATAGCACGATTGCGTACATATATAAAGAGATACGACTTAGCCGTGGCCTTCTCTATCCTATCAAAATTCTTCCATATATATTCAAAAGCATCGCTCGCTATGTCACGGCTTACTTCCCAATTATTAATGAGAGAATGTGCATAGGAATAAAGAGAGACATAATACTCTTTAAAAAAGAAATCAAAGTCGGCAAAGTCCTCCACCCTTTTACAATTTATTATTCATCTTAAACAATTTTACCAGCGAAATTAATTATTATTATAATACAAAAAAAGCAGTATTAACTCTTTTAGCGTCCAAAAGAGTTATATAATATTAATACATCAAAAATCAAGCTAACAAAAGCCACTCAAGGTTATTTAGCTTTCCTGCTTGTCCGATAGAAGTTTCTGAACCTCACGGTCTGCCTTAGTCAACTTATCACTGCAAAAAGCAATGATTTCATTTGCCTCCTTTATCTTTACGGCAAGTTCATCTATTTCCAGTTCATTGTTGTCTATCTGACTGACAATTTTCTCCAACCGTTCCATCGCTTGGGAATAAGTCTCTTTTTTCTTGGGTGCAGGCATAGGATTATTTATTTTTTTGACAGTTTATTTGTTACTACTGAAACCACTTCTCCTTTATACAGGCGAGTGATAATTTCATCACCCTCATTTAAGAGAGAAGCATTCTTTATTGCTTTTCCGTTTTTCAATGTAATGCTGTAGCCACGGGCTAATTGCTTTTCCGGAGAAGCATCCGCCAGCCGTTGTTGCAGTAACTCCAGCCGATGATGCTGACGGAACAAGGAGGCTGTTACAGCTTGTACAATATCTTTTCGGACGGTAAGCAAAGTTAATTTTGCATCCGAAATGCAACCATAAGCAGCAGAGGGAATACGATTCCTGTATGATACTAACTTCTGTTGCTCTTGTACCAGCAAATTCCGGACACCATCGCATAGGCGGGCAGCCAGCGATTCCAATTCATCGGCAGCCTCATTCATGCAGTCTATCAGAAATTCGGCAGCAGCAGTGGGAGTTTTGACACGGGTATGGGCCACGGAATCGAGAACCGTATCATCGCGTTCGTGTCCGATACCCGTGATAACAGGCAAAGGAAACTGCGCACAGGCAGCCGCGAGCAGATAAGTATCAAATCCGGAAAGATCGGAAGTTGCCCCACCGCCCCGGATAATAACTACTACATCAAAACTGTCCGAACGGGAATTTATCTTATCCAAAGCAGACAAAACGGATTCTTCAACACGATCACCCTGCATCAATGCCGGAAAAAGTTCCGTATAGAAGTAAAAACCTCCCGGATTATTCTGCAACTGGTGGCAAAAATCACCGTATCCGGCAGCGGTTGGGGAAGAAACAACCGCAATACGCTGCGGCAAACGAGGCATTCTCAATTCTTTATTTAAAGTAAGTACCCCTTCTTCTTCCAATTGTTTCAAAATCTCTTTACGGCGACGGGCCATATCACCCAAAGTATAGGTGGGATCTATATCCTGTACTGTAAGGCTATATCCATACAGTTCATGGAAACTGACGGTCACTTGCACCAGCACTTTGATACCCGAAACAAAAGCCTGTCCCGTAGCTTCCTCAAAATAGGGTTTCAACAAACGAAAGACGTTCGACCATATCGTTCCTCTCGCCTTAGCTATCAGACTATTACTACGGACATCTTTCTGTACGAACTCCAGATAGCAATGTCCGGTGCTGTTGGTACGTACATCACTCAATTCTGCCTGTATCCAATAGGCATCAGGCAAACATTGCTCCAAGCTGCGACGCACCAGCGCATTTAATTCGTATAGTGATAAGGCATCCATTCTTTAAGTATAAGTATGCAAAGTTCCTGTCCTTACTTCATTTTTAATTTATAGCTATTATATGCTTTCCACATATCCGGCACGCCATAACCGTAGATATTATCCGGATAGTCGGCACGGTCACCGGAAGCGCGGACTAATTCAAGCAACTCTTTCGCTGTCAGCCGGGGGCATGCCTGCCATAAACAAGCCACCATTCCACACATGACGGGCGAAGAGAAAGAAGTCCCGTTTGCCTTACCCTGATTTCCGTCCGTGCGAATCACATCCGCTCCTTCGCCCACAGCTACAACATCCGGTTTAATCCGGTTATCAGCTGTGTTGCCGATAGAGGAAAATGGCGCCAACACCGCCTGTTTGTTGATAGCGCCTACCGTCAACACATTATCAGCATCTCCCGGCGGGGTTATTCTTTTCCAAGACCCCATTCCCGAATTACCGGCACTGCACACCAGTACCATACCCTTATCGGCTATATGCGAGGCTTGACGCGACATCAAGGCATGATGTCCGTCCAAATCACGATATTTGTAATTTTTCGATTTGTCATCGAACGCATAATACCCCAAAGAAGTATTAAGCACATCAACTCCCACACTGTCGGCAAACTCTACGGCAGCAGCCCAATAATCCTGTTCCACCAAGTGTTCGGAAGCCTCATCCTCACTGCGGAACAGCCAAAAGGAAGCTTCCGGTGCAGTACCTGTCATAATTCCCGGCTGATTCATTCCAATGCAGGAAAGCACACTCAGTCCATGACTGCTTGCCGCAAATAAATCCGCCTGAGGATTGACAAAATCTTTCATGCCCAAGACACGGATATTCCGCATAGCCGTTATCTTATCCAGATTATGAAATCCGGCATCAATCACGGCAATCGTCATTCCCTGCCCCCTGAATCCGGCATCATGCAACTTATCTCCATTGCTCAACTGAATTTGAGTGAGAGCAGGACCGTAAATACTGTCTGTATATATCTTCGGCTCATTGATTACAGAATCGCGCATTGCATCCCCCATTCCTTCATTCATTTTCGGAGCAGTCCATACTTTCTCCGTAGCGCGTACAAACGGCAATGCGGCAATATGTTCTATCAAAGCGGAATCATTGCAGGAAACCGTAACAAAATTTTCCCATTTCCCTACAACTACAATATTCACTCCTTGTCTGCGTATTTCATCAATATACTGACGGCAAACCGGCAGGTCGGTGGAATCAACCGCCAGGTTCTGTTTTTGACGTCTTGCAATGGCTTTCTCCGAAAGGAACTGTTCAGGATGCTCCAATGAATAAACGGTAGCTGCCTTGTCTCTTAAACTAATACGGTATTTCAACGTATCTTGCTGTGCCGACGCACTTGCCAGAAACAACACTAAAGCTGAAAGAATAATCAATCTCTTCCCCATTAATCTCTTTTTATTTTCAAATTTCAGTTTTTAATTTTTAAATATACATGCCGATACCACGTTGTGAAGCAATGAACGAACCGCCTACCACCCTTTTTCCAATATAGAATACAGCTGATTGTCCGGGTGCAATGGCAGATGCTTCCGTCTCAAAATGCACCAGCAATCGCCCGTCTTCCAGACGCTTTACCGAACAAGGTATCGGTTTGCTCCGATAGCGGATGCGAACCGTCAGTTCCCCGCTTCCAAAAACTTCCCCCTCATCAATCAGATTATCCTGTTCCGCAAGCATATATTCCGCTTTGAGCTGCTCGGCATCTCCCAACATTACGGTATTCTTCTGCGGATTTATTTTCAGCACATAAGCTGGTTTTCCCAATGCGATTTCAAGTCCTTTCCGTTGCCCGATGGTATAGTAAGGAAAGCCCTTATGCTCTCCCAGCTTCACTCCTTCCGAATTGACAAACCATCCCGGGCCTACTTCATTGTCTATCTCCGGCGAATGCTCACGCAGGAAGTCCCGATAATCTCCTTTTATGAAGCATACTTCCATGCTCTCTCCTTCCTCGGCTTTCGGTGCATAGCCTTTATCCCTCAGATAATCGCGCACTTGCATCTTGGTATAGGTTCCCAACGGGAAAAGACAACGTCGCAAGACATCCTGCCCCAAGCGCCAAAGGAAATAAGACTGGTCTTTCTTATCGTCATCCCCGGCAACTATATATATTTTCCTATTCTGCTCTTCCAGACGGGTATAGTGCCCGGTAGCAATATACCGGCAATTCAATTTATCCGCCCACTCCGTTAGAATGCGGAACTTGAACAGAGGATTGCACATCACACAAGGATTGGGGGTACGCCCCTGCCGGTATTCATCGATAAAGTTCCGGACAATCACCTCACGAAAAGCCTCTCGTTCATCAGCCACATAATGTTCAATGCCCATATTCTGAGCAAGCTGGCGGGCTTCCAACGGCTCTTCTCCCCACACCCACATCGTAAGACCGATTACCTCGTACCCCTGCTCTTGCAACATCAGACATGTAGCGGTACTGTCAATGCCACCGCTCATTCCAACCAACACTCGTTTTTCTGCCTTGTTCATTTCTCGGATATACATCGTTTAAGATGCAAAAATACAGGTTTTCAAACAGAAGAAAGAGAAAAGGCATGCCTTTTTTGCAAGAGTTCACATAGCTGCATATCGTTTTGCCCGTGACTTTGTAACAGAAACGAAACACATATGACATAAAATCACAACACATACGACCGTATCTTTGCCAACATAAACAAACCGACAACAAATTATGAAAAAAAGCGCATTGATGCTGTTCCTCACCCTGTTGCCCTTTATGGCAAAAGCCCAAAACACCCAAAACGGAAAGAAGATAGACAAGGAAAAACTGGAAAGCAAGGATTATCTGCCCGAAATACACGGAACAATCCGGGGCAAATACGAATACCAGACCACTATGGGCGCCGGACGTTTCGAAGTGAGAAACGCACGTGTCAGCGTTACCGGCAATGTCTTGCCGATTGTTGCCTACAAAGCCGAAATAGACCTGTCGGACGAGGGAAGCATCAAAATGCTCGATGCCTACGCACGCCTGTTTCCGGCAAAAGGGTTGACAGTGACCGCCGGGCAGATGCGCGTGCCTTTTACCATCGACGCACACCGATCACCCCACCAGCAATATTTTGCCAACCGCTCGTTCATAGCCAAGCAGGTGGGCAACGTACGCGATGTAGGTATCACACTGGGATATACCCTGCCTACCGACCTGCCTATTACGATAGAAGGCGGACTGTACAACGGTTCGGGCCTGACCAATCAAAAAGAATGGCATAAAGAAGTGAATTATTCTGCCAAAGCCCAATTTCTTTTCATCAAAGGGCTGAACCTGACACTGAGCATACAAAGCATCCAACCGGAAGAAATACGGGTGCAATCGTACGACATCGGCGCTTACTATGAGTCCGACCGCTTCCATATCGAAGCGGAATATCTGTACAAGCAATATTCCGACAATGCCTTCAAAGATGTGCAAGCCGTAAACACATTCATCAATTACGACCTTCCGCTGCGTAAAGTATTCAATAAAATGTCTTTCCTGCTACGCTACGACATGATGACAGACCAAAGCGACGCCAAGACCACCGATGAAGAAACCGGCGCATTGGTCACCACCGACTACAAACGCCAGCGGCTGACAGGCGGTATCACCTTCAGCCTCAGTAAAGCATTCCGCACAGACCTGCGCCTGAATTATGAAAAATATTTCTATGCCAACAGCAGTATTGCAAAAGAATCTGAACAAGACAAAATAGTATTGGAATTAATGGTACGATTCTAAAAAAATTACATATCTTTGGAATAAGCAAATTGATGTATGACAAATCCGCTTATTCCGGGCATCACTGCCGCAGAACAAGACGTGTTGTATCAAAAGCTAAATGAATACAACCTGAAAAAAGCTTCTTTCAAAGAGGTAGGCGCCTATCTTGTGGTATTGCCAAGAGCAGATTGTCCCCGATATTCACTTTGGATTTACTCCCCTCTGCCCGAAAGGCAATCCATATTTTACATATTCGACCTGAGTGAGGATATACACGAAGCCTTACGAATGGCAAGCACCTTATGTTACTACTCCCCCCGTCCTCTGTCGTTAGTGGAGTATAATGCCAAACGAATGCAGAATAAGGGCGACGATATTATCTCGTTCGGCAAATATCACGGACATTATCTGCACGAAATCCTGCGGATAGACCCCGGCTATCTCACCTGGATAGCTTTCAAGTTCACTCCCCGAATTCCTAAACAGGAACGCTTCGCACAAATCGCCCGGATATACCATTCCGTATACATTGACATCCTGCAACGGAAAGCCAAGCAACCGCCTGCCGGACGCTTTCTTGGGAAAGAAGGGGAAAAAGTGACAGATCTGACCCTGACCGTTCTCAGTGTCCGGCTGGAGGACGACCCCTACAAGACACAAGTCAGGGGTACGACCCCTTACTTCTATGTCCGGCAAATACTAAGGCTGAAAGACACCTCCGGAAATCTTGTGACTTTCCGCGTCAACTCCCGCACGGCAAGCAGGCATTCGTGCCAACTACCCGCCGTGGAACATGCTTACCGGACAGACGAAACCGTCCATATAGCCTCGGCACGCATTGCCGGTACGTACACCATCGGAAAAAACAAATGGACGCGACTTAATTATGTAAAATTTCATCCATAAGACCGAATCCGGTCAAAAATTCCATTTCAAACATCAATTCATCCACCCCTTACCGAAGAGAAACCCGTATTTTTGCTCCATACATATTTAAATACGTAATGCCATGAAAAAACAAACTGCACTCTGGTGCTTATCCCTCCTATTGGTGATGGGAGCCTGCACCACATCCTCCTCCCGGAAAACGGCCGGAGAATGGGCAAAAGTACCCGGAATACTAAAAAATATCGTACCGCCCGTATTCGCCGATACTGTTTATGATGTAACCGACTACGGAGCAAAGAGCGATACAACTTTCGACAGCCGTCCCGCCATCCTCCAAGCCATCAGTCATTGTAACACGAACGGTGGCGGTACCGTACTCATTCCCGCAGGAAATTATTTCATCAAAGGAGCCATTACACTGAAAAGTAACATAAACCTGCACATCGCCGAAGGAGCACGTCTGGAATTCTCTACCGAAGCCGCCGACTACCTGCCTATGGTACTGACAAAATGGGAAGGAACAGAATGTTTCAACTACTCCCCCTTTATCTACGCATACCAATGTACAAATGTCGCGGTAACCGGCAAAGGAACTATCGACGGAAACGGTTCGGTGACTTTCAACGGCTGGCATGCCATACAAGGTCCTGCCGTAGACCGTCTGCGCCAAATGGGTATCGATTCCGTTCCTGTATACCAACGCGTATTCGGAGAAGGACACTATCTGCGTCCCTGTATGATACAATTTTACGGTTGCAAGAACGTATTGGTAGAAGATTTAAAAATTTACGATTCTCCCTTCTGGATCATTCATCCCGTATTTTGCGACAACGTAACCGTACGGAATGTATATATCGACAGCAACAATTACAATAATGACGGCTGCGACCCGGAATCCTGCACCAATGTACTGATAGAAGATATGGATTTCAACGTTGGTGACGACGGCATCGCTATCAAATCAGGGCGCGACCAGGACGGCTGGCGCATCGGTCAGGCTACGGAAAACGTTATCATCCGCAACTGTCATTTCGCACGTTGGGCCATCACTGTCGGAAGCGAAATGTCGGGCGGAGTGCGGAATATCTATATCGAGGACTGCAAGATAGACAGTTGCCGTAACGGTATATATTTCAAGTCCAACCCGGACAGAGGCGGCTATTTCGAAAACCTGAATATGCGGCGCATCGAAGCCGATGTCTGCCTGTGGGGTGTTATCAATTTCCGCACGAACTACCACGGGTATCGGGGCGGCAATCATCCTACACTATTCCGCAACATCTGCATTGAAGATGTAACCTGTAACCGCGTGGACAGCGTAGCGCTCATGGCTAACGGACTGCCTGAAGCCAAACTGCACAACATCACCCTGCGGAACATCAACGTGAAGAAAGCTCCCAAAGCGATACAAATGGAGAATGTGGTGAACCTGACGCTGGACAATGTAGTAGTAAACGGAGAAAAAGTAACTGCCCCCTGATTACTTCTCTCCAACCGGCGGACGCTTACGCCAATCGTCTTTCCGGTAGCTGTCCGGATAAATCGTTTTGTCCACAATCTCCCCGCCTTTGGTACGAATCCAGGTAGTGAATGTGCGGGCGTTTTCTTTCATCAGAATAACACGGGCACCATTCGGCAGGTGGTTATACTCCGTATTTCCACCTGTAAAACGCCCGTAAGCCAACAGGATGCCGTGCCACATAACGGAATAATCATTATCGTGGTCGTGCCCCACAAAAGTACCCATTACATCACCGGCTTCTTTCATGGCGGCAAACATGCCGGTATTCAAGAGCGGAGCACAAGCCTTTTCCATACGCGTGCCTATCAATATGGCACTCTCATCAGCCGCAGCCTGATTATATTCGGGTAGGGGAATATGGAAAAAAGCCAGAGCAGGCAAAGGCTTTCCGCCATTTCTTTCCGTATAAGCAGCGCTCTGGCTACGATACCAGTTTACCTGATCAAAGGTAAACCAGGCATATCCTTTCACATCCGGCAGCCGGGAGTAGGAGTGCGAATCCATACAATACAACAAAGCTGCATCACGATTACTGTCGGAAGCCTGCAATGCAAGCACGTAGTCGGGTGAATCGGCCTCACCTCTGTCCGGCTGAATATTATAAGGAACAGAGCGAACGACATCATATAATTCGGCACGCGTCTTATCCTGTTCATTGTCATGGTTGCCAAAAGTCACAACAAAAGGAATTTTACGGGAAGAAGCACAAGCAAGTACCGTACGCATGGCTGTTTCTGCCGGCTTCGCATACACCACGTCACCGGTAAATACAACCAGGTCGGGACGTTCTGCATCAAGCACTTCATTGATACGCTTCAAGGCAATATCCGAGGCAGGATTACCATATTTGAAATGCACATCGGTAAACTGCACTATTTTGAATTCCCCGTTTTTATCGAATTTCAAAGGCTTTATCTGTGCCCGGCAGAACATTACGGACAGCAGTACCATACAAAGGGTCAAAGCAAATTGTTTCATAGTATTTTCTGATTTTGATTCGGAGTTCGTTTATTCTTTGACTATCAAGACAGTTGCATAAGCCGATATTCCCTCTTCCCGTCCTGTAAAGCCCAACTTCTCCGTAGTGGTAGCCTTCACGGATACATCGTCTTCATCAATCCCCAACACAGCAGAAAGAGTCTGCTGCATGGCGGGTATATGAGTTTTCAACTTGGGTCGTTCCGCACAGATTGTCGCATCAATATTACCGATGGAATACCCTTTACTGCCTATCAGGTCCACCGTTTTCTTCAACAATATCTTACTATCTATATTTTTAAATTCGCCTGCCGTATCGGGAAAGTGATAGCCTATGTCGCGCATATTCGCCGCACCCAGCAATGCATCGCAAATAGCATGTATCAGCACGTCTGCATCCGAATGTCCCAAGAGACCTTTCTCATGCTCCAGGCGTACACCACCCAACCAAAGTTCTCTATCTGTCACCAGCCGGTGAACATCAAAGCCAAAACCAACACGTATCTTCATATCTTTTCAATTATATAATAAACGTGCTAAAGTAGACATTATTCACTATCGGCTCAAAGATATTCTGCTATTTTTCCTTAATGAGAGGGATTACGTACCTAAAAAACAAACAGCAAGTCTTACAGCCTAATACAAAGGAGCATGAAAGAGCTGACGAAATCAGCGGATATGGAAATCAAGCAGCTTTTCCCCGCCTAAATAACCTTGTAAATGCTGACCGACGCTGACGGGCCCTACCCCGGCAGGGGTACCTGTAAACAGTAAATCACCAATCTTCAAAGTCATAAAACGACTGACATAGGCTATTATATCGTCTATCTTGAAAAGCATGTCTGCCGTATTGCCACGTTGTACTTCGCAACCGTCTATATCGAGATGGAAATCTAAATTCTGCAAGTCTCCACCGGCTTGTTCCAAAGAAATGAACGTACCGATAGCCGCTGAGTTGTCAAACCCTTTGCACAGCTCCCACGGGTTACCGGCTTCACGGAATTTCCGCTGCAAGTCACGGGCTGTAAAATCAATGCCTACCGTCACCGCATCATAATAACGATGCGCAAAACGGGGAGCTATATTCTTACCTAACCGGCAAATACGTACCACAACTTCCGTTTCGTAATGGACTTCATGGGAGAAGTCGGGAACAAAAAACGGCTTGCCGTCTTTCAAAATAGCCGAGTCGGGTTTCATGAAGATAACAGGTTCCCTATTCTCCTGAGTATGCCCAAGCTCCCTATTGTGCTGTGCATAATTCATCCCTACTGCTATGATCTTCATTACCTTATCTCATTAAAATTCAAACGGTTAAACATTACTGCCAGATGTGCATACAACGAAGTGTTCTGAACCACTATATCTTCCGGCACACGGATACGGAACGGAGTAAAATTCCATACGGCTTTAATGCCGCCTGCCACCATCGTATCCGTAATTTTCTGCGCAATCTCAATAGGTACTGTCAGCACACCGATATTGACGTCATATGCCTGCATTTTCTCTTCAAAATCATCGGAATGATAGATTGGAATGCCATTCAATGCCGTCCCTACCAAATCGGGATTTACATCAAATGCTGCTACAATCTCCAGACCGAAATGGTTCAAACCGGAATCTCGCAGCAATGCACCACCCAAACTTCCCACACCGAAAAGAAATGCTTTATGTATATTGGTAAATCCCAAAAAATCTTCCAACACGGCAATCAGCGTATCTATCTCATACCCCACACGGGTACGGCCGGAAATATTGACATATGACAAGTCCTTCGCTATCTGAGAGGCATCAATATTGATTTCTTTGGAAATTTGAGTAGAAGAAACGAAACGCTCCCCTCTTTTTCTAAGCAATTTTACATTGGAAAGATACCACGGAAGCCGGCGCAAGGTAGGTTCCGGCACCTTTGTAGAGTCTTTCTTTTGTAACTGACTGTTCATAGCTTTTCCTTTAAGTTCTCAATATTATGACTGACAAAAGTAGTGCTTTTTTTCCAATCTATAATATATCTATGACAAAAGGTTAACATTATTTCTACCTGTGATTGCAAAGTTCCTTGTAAAACCGTATTTTTGGACTCCTTTTGTGAGAAAATTAAAACAAGTATATATGGCTAAGAAACCAAAAGAGAACGATTGGAAAGACAGACTGAATGTAGTGTATTCAACCAACCCCGACTTCAAATACGAATTGGACGATGAAGAAGAGCAAACCACTCTCCAACCGTCCCAACAACGTCTGCGCGTACAATTGGACCGCAAGAACCGGGGCGGTAAAGTTGTAACTCTCGTTACCGGATTTATCGGTACGGAAGACGATTTGAAAGAACTGGGCAAATTCCTTAAAAGTAAATGCGGTGTGGGAGGAAGCGCCAAAGACGGAGAAATCATTGTACAAGGAGACTTTAAGCAAAAAGTACTGGAATTACTAAAGAAAGAGGGGTATACACAGACCAAAACGGTGGGATAACTCACTGCTGCTTTAAAAACATAATAAAGAAAAACGGTCGCTATGGATATTTCCATGCGACCGTTTCCATATATTTACATCCGTACGGAATTATTCAGCACGCAAAGTGAAACGCTTGAAATCAACGATTTTCAATTCAGGGTCAGCTTCTTTCAGCACTTCTCTTACAGTCTTCTTGCCATCCATGATATCTTCCTGGTTCAGCAAGCAAACTTCTTTCAGGAATTTACCCAGACGACCTTTAGCAATATTCTGAATCATCTGTTCCGGCAAGTGTGCAGCTTTTTCAGCAGAAACTGTAGCAATGATTTCTTTTGCCTTTGCTACGTCTTCAGCTGTAATCCATCCCTTAGCCATGTTGCTTTCCATGTGGTCTTCGCTGTCAACGTGAGCAGGGTTGATGCCGGCTTTCTTCAAAGCAGCCTCAACAGCCTTCTGTACTTGTTCAGCTTTTGTCTTCTCGATAGCAACTTCGATTTCTTTCTGCTTAACTTCTTCAGAAACACCGTCTTCGTCGATAGCCAGCGGATTCATGGCAGCAATCTGCATGGCCACTTGCTTAGCCAACTGTTCGTCAACATTCTTGTTGAAAGCAACAATCGTGCAAAGGCCGTTTCTGTTCATGTGGTTGTACACAACCGTAGTTGCACCCTCTACAGTCAGATAACCGTCGAGTTCCATCTTTTCGCCTGTGATACCGCTACGGTCGGTTACTGCATCCTGTACAGTACCGTTACCCATCGGCAGGGCTTTTACTTCATCCAACGTCTTGCACTTATTGGCAACGGCAAGGTCAAGGATATCCTGAGTCAGTTTCACGAAGTCGGCATTCTGAGCTACGAAGTCGGTTTCGCACTTCAAAGCGATGATAACGGCAAAGTCACCGGTAGTCTTAGCCAAAACGCAGCCTTCAGAAGCTTCACGGTCTGAACGCTTAGCAGCAACAGCCTGTCCTTTTTTACGGATAATTTCCATTGCCTTATCGAAATCGCCTTCTGCATCGTTCAATGCATTCTTGCAATCCATCATACCAGCACCGGTCATTTTACGGAGCTTGGTTATATCAGCCATACTTACAGCCATACTATCTTTCCTTTATATTTTAGTTAATAAATATCGTTCTAAAAAGCGAAAAAGAGCTGAGAATAGAGAATTGAGAATTGCTGTAAAGTAACTCTCAACTTTCAATTCTCAACTCTCCACTATGAATTAAGCCTCTTCGTCTTCCTTAATGAAAGCGGCAGCTTTAGCTGCGTTGATTGCTTCCTCGTCAGACTTGTCGAGTCTTGCTTTTGTAGCTTTCTTCTTGCCTTTGTTGGCAGGAGCCTCACCGGCAGCTTCCATGTCTACCTTCTCAGCCTTACGTTCTTCCAAACCTTCCTGCATAGCAGCGCAGCAAGCATCCAAGATAACTTCTACCGACTTGGTAGCGTCATCGTTTGCCGGAATAACGAAGTCGATATTCGTAGGATCGGAGTTGGTATCAACGATACCGAATACGGGAATACCCAAACGGTTGGCTTCGCGAACTGCAATATTCTCCTTCATTACGTCGATAACGAACAAAGCAGACGGCAGACGAGTCAGGTCAGCGATAGAACCCAACGTCTTGTCCAACTTGGCACGTTGACGGGAGATTTGCAGGATTTCTCTCTTAGAGAGGTTAGAATAAGTACCATCGTTAGTCAGCTTATCGATAGTAGCCATCTTCTTCACAGCCTTACGGATTGTCGGGAAGTTGGTCAACATACCACCCGGCCAGCGCTCGATTACATAAGGCATATTTACAGATGCAGCCTTGTCGGCAACCACCTGCTTAGCTTGTTTTTTAGTAGCAACAAACAGGACTTTCTTTCCTGATTTAGCGATTTGCTTCAAAGCTTCAGCAGCTTCGTCAATTTTAGCAACCGTCTTGTTGAGGTCAATGATATGAATACCATTGCGCTCCATGAAGATATAAGGAGCCATTGCAGGGTTCCACTTTCTTTTCAAGTGACCGAAGTGACAACCGGCTTCCAATAATGTATCAAAATTAGTTCTTGACATTTTGTTTTAATCTTTAAATCGTTTACTTTCTTTTTTGTTTTTTCTAAACCAACCGCCGGGTAGCCTATCCGAATGAAGAGTCCCGGTAGTTTAGATACTAAACGCTTTTTCAGTTGAGAGTTGAGAGGTGAAAGTCGAGAATTAAGCAACTTGTCCGCCCCAACCGTTCTCCAACTCTTAACGTTTACTGAACTGGAATCTACGACGAGCTTTCGGCTGTCCCGGTTTCTTACGTTCAACAGAACGGGGATCGCGAGTCATGAAGCCTTCAGCACGGAGAGCAGCTTTATCTTCAGCATTGATTTTCACCAAAGCGCGAGCAATTGCAAGACGCAATGCCTGAGACTGTCCGGTGAAACCGCCACCGCAGAGGTTTACTTTGATGTCGTACTTTTCAGCAACACCCAGCTTGTTCAACGGTTGTTTAACTACATACTGAAGAATGCTTGATGGAAAGTACTCTGCGAGGTCTCTCTTGTTAATAGTAATCTTTCCAGTACCTTCGCTTACGAAAATACGTGCAATTGCACTTTTACGTCTGCCTAATGCATTTACTACTTCCATTATCTCTTATTTAAGTGCGTTAATATCAATCATTTTCGGGTTCTGAGCATCATGCTTGTGCTCGCTGCCGGCATATACATACATATTGCCCAGCAATTTGGCGCCCAACTTATTTTTAGGCAGCATACCCTTTACTACTTTTCTCAGCAACTTGTCATCACCGTTCGGTTTTGCCTGCAAACGAGCAGGAGTGATTTCTCTCTGACCGCCGGGATAGCCTGTGTATGACAGATATACCTTGTCATTCCACTTGTTACCGGTTAATTTTACTTTGTTGGCATTGATAATGATTACATTATCGCCGCAATCTACGTGAGGAGTAAAGTTAGGTTTATACTTTCCTCTCAACAGTTTCGCAACTTTTGCGCCCAGACGACCCAATACCTGGTCTGTAGCGTCAACAATGACCCATTCTTTAGTCACTGTAGCTTTGTTTGCAGAAATGGTCTTGTAACTTAAAGTATCCACTCTTAATTGTTTTTTTAAATGTTACTACTAAATTTTTGCTTCACCACGAATCAACCGCCTCGGACAAAGGGAGATTAATCCGCTATGAATTAAATGCTTATCCTTATGAGATAATAATCGGCTTGCAAAGGTACGGATTTTCTTATAACTGGCAAACGTTTTCTTCTTTTTTTTGATTTGCACTTGGCTGATATACAACAAAAAGAAATTCTCTTCCGAGGAAATACAGATTTCCTCGGAAGAGAATTTCAAAAGTTCCCGCCCGCACACGCAAACACTTATAAACAGAAAATTTTCCGGATTTGCGCAAGGGACATAAAACAACATTCGTTTTATACTACCGAACAATGTCTACCGGAAACGCGGATGGCATATTTACCCGTTTCCATGTTTCATGGAACCATGTATTCAGTTCATTTCCGTTTAAATCTTTTGCGATAAAGTATTTCAGGTACATCACACCTCCCTCACCCATTTCAAATTCAAGGATATTGTCCTTATTATCCAACATAGGCAGATGGATGTTCCTCTCGATACTTTCCTTATAGGCTGTACCCGATATTTGCCGATAGGTACCATACCCTGTAATAATGGCATCTGCACCGGGCCGTATCGTGAAGTTAACAATGCGACCGTCATCGCTCAGTACCTTAAATGTATTACTCGGCTTCAATGTTCCGGGAATTTCCGGATTTTCAGACACATAATGACACAACTGCCAAATACCTTCCAGATGCGCCGGCTCAAAAGCAGCCTTATCCTGCGCCCGGACTCCTGTTACCGCAAGCAGCACCACTGCCAGCATGGTAAAGAAATAATTCTTTTTCATATTCGTATGATATTGGTTAACGCTATGCCATTCCTATTGACACAAATATAAAGATTTATTTCGAGAAAATAACAGTTTATCCGATAAAAAAGCCCGCATAAACCAAAGTTTATGCGGGCTTATCCGTCAAGGATATTTTATTTCGTTCTTCGGCGGTTAGAACTCCGCATTGCGCGGAGTACGCGGGAACGGTATCACGTCACGAATATTAGTCATACCGGTTACAAACAGCAACAGACGTTCAAAGCCCAATCCGAAGCCTGAGTGCGGGCACGTACCGAACTTGCGGGTATCAAGATACCACCACATATCTTTCATCGGAATATGAAGTTCTTCAATGCGGTTCATCAGTTTAGCATAATCGGACTCACGCTCGGAGCCGCCGATTATCTCGCCAATCTTCGGGAAGAGCACATCCATAGCACGTACCGTTTTACCATCGTCGTTCTGCTTCATATAGAACGCCTTGATTTCTTTCGGATAATCCGTCAGGATAACCGGACGCTTGAAGTGGTCTTCCACCAAATAACGTTCGTGCTCGGAAGCCAGGTCGACCCCCCAGTATACAGGGAATTCAAACTTATGCCCCTGTGCTACGGCTTCTTCCAGAATCTTAATACCTTCCGTATAAGGCAGACGAACGAAGTTTTCTTTCAGTACACCTTGCAAGCGCTCTATCAAACCCTTGTCAAACATATCATTCAAGAACTTCACATCATCGGCGCAGTTATCCAAAGCCCACTGTACGCAGAACTTGATGAATTCTTCCGCCAAGTCCATGTTATCGGTAATGTCATTGAACGCAACTTCCGGCTCCACCATCCAGAACTCAGCCAAGTGACGGGGGGTATTGGAGTTTTCCGCACGGAACGTAGGCCCGAACGTATAGATAGCGCCCAACGCCGTAGCGGCAAGTTCACCTTCCAACTGACCGGAAACCGTCAGACTCGCCTGCTTTCCGAAAAAATCGTCATCGTAGATAATAGAACCGTTTTCGTCTTTCTTCAAATCATAAAGGTTCATCGTAGTAACCTGAAACATCTGTCCGGCTCCTTCGCAGTCGGAAGCCGTAATGATAGGCGTATGAAAATAGAAGAACCCTTTCTTATGGAAGAATTCATGAATGGCAATAGCCATATTGTGACGGATACGGAACACAGCACCGAATGTATTCGTACGAGGACGCAGATGGGCTATCTCGCGAAGGAACTCCATAGAGTGCCCTTTTTTCTGCAAAGGATACGTATTGTCGCAAGTACCCAACACTTCAATTTCACGTGCCTGGATTTCAGCTTTCTGACCGGAGCCTACCGATTCCGTCAGCACACCGTTCACGCTCAAACAAGCTCCTGTGGTAATTTCTTTCAGCATCTGCTCATCGAAGTTTGCCAAATCCACCACAATCTGCACATTATTTATTGTAGAACCGTCGTTCAGCGCGATAAAATTAACTTGCTTACTACCTCTGCGGGTACGAACCCAACCTTTCACGTTGACCATAGCGCCAAAATCCTCGCGCTTCAGCAGGTCAACAATCTTTGTTCTACTAATCTTTTCCATAAAACAGTTATTATAACTTGATTATATATTATTCGAAAGAGCCCATGCGCAGGAAGTTCACCTCTTGTTCCGTGAGGTAACGCCACTCGCCGCGACGCAAGCCTTTCTTGGTTAAGCCGGCAAAGAATACACGATCCAGCTTCACGACCTTGTATCCCAGCGATTCGAAAATACGACGCACGATACGGTTCTTGCCGGAGTGGATTTCTATGCCCACTTCATCTTTTTTGAAATCATCCGTATAGCTGATAGCATCTGCCTGGATTTCACCATCGTCCAACTGAATACCGGCTGCAATCTGCTCCATATCGGCTTTAGTCAGATTCTTATCCAAATGCACATGATATATTTTCTTTTTCAGATACTTGGGATGGGTCAGCTTGGAAGCCAGGTCGCCATCGTTCGTCAGCAACAATACCCCCGTAGTATTACGGTCCAAACGACCTACCGGATAGATACGTTCGTCACAAGCACCTTTCACCAAGTCCATTACAGTACGACGCGCCTGCGGGTCATCGGAAGTTGTCACCGTATCTTTCGGCTTGTTCAACAGGACATATATCTTACGTTCGATGCTGACCGTCTGGTCGTGAAACTTCACTTCATCGCCACGTTTAATCTTAGTACCCAATTCCGTAACCACTTCTCCGTTTACAGACACTACACCTGCCGTAATAAACTCATCCGCTTCACGACGCGAGCATACACCGGCATTAGCCAGAAACTTATTCAAACGAATCGGTTCGTTCGGATCGACAAACTGTTCTTTATACTCTATCTGTTTCTTCTTACTGTACTTGGCATTGGGATCGTAATCTCCCGTACGGCGAATCGGGCGACTGTAGCTGTCTCTGTTGCCATAAGGGCGTTGAGGACGGTCACCGTTCGAGTTATAGCGCGGACGGAAAGGGCGGTCACCACCAGCATTGTTACCATAAGGACGCTGAGGACGGTCGCCACCTTCACTGTTATAACGGGGACGGTAAGGACGATCACCGCCAGCATTGTTACCGTAAGGACGCTGAGGACGGTCGCCACCTTCACTGTTATAACGGGGACGATAAGGACGATCACCGCCGGCATTGTTACCGTAAGAGCGTTGAGGACGGTCGCCACCTTCACTATTATAGCGGGGACGGTAAGGACGGTCACCGCCGGCATTGTTACCGTAAGAGCGTTGAGGACGGTCGCCACCTTCACTATTATAGCGAGGACGGTAAGAACGGTCGTTGTTATAGGAACGCTGAGGACGGTCACCATTTTCCGCATTCGGATTAAAGCGCTGACGGTAAGGACGGTCACTGCTGTACGAACGTTGCGGACGGTCGCCATTTTCACTATTAAATCTCGGACGATAAGGGCGGTCACCATTTTCACGGTTATAAGACGGGCGACTATAGCTTCCCTCTCTGTTAAATTGGTTACCATCACGGCCGGCGCCTGAATTCTCCTCTGAAGAAGAAGCATCACGCCAAGTTTCATTTTCTGTACTCATTGTTTTATTCGAATAAAATTAAACCTACTGGCCTCACGGCCATTCTTTCTTTATCTCTAATTACCTTTATTTTAGCTTATAACAAATTCCGGATTAAAAAAGTTGAAATCTCCGGTTTCCCTTGTCGCTTCTTAAAGCCCCGTATATGTATGGGGAGTAATTGCACGTAATTCTTTCTTTATATCTTCGCTTACATTCAATTCTTCTATGAATTCCTTGATAGAATTCTCTGTGATAGCCTGATTGGTACGTGTCAATGCTTTCAGCGCTTCGTAAGGATGCGGATATGCCTCACGGCGCAGGATTGTTTGAATGGCCTCGGCCACAACACTCCAGCAGTTATCCAAATCGCGATAGATAGCCGTTTCATTCAACAGCAGCTTGCGCAATCCTTTCAATGAACTCTGAATGGCTATTATGATATGTCCGAACGGAACGCCCACATTACGCAATACGGTAGAATCCGTCAGGTCGCGCTGCAAACGTGACACCGGCAACTTCACAGCCAGATGTTCAAGGATAGCGTTTGCTATGCCCAGATTACCTTCGGCATTTTCAAAATCAATCGGATTCACCTTATGCGGCATTGCACTCGAACCAACCTCACCAGCCTTGATCTTCTGCTTGAAATATTCCATGGAGATATACTGCCAGAAGTCACGGTTCATATCAATCATCACCGTATTAATTCGCTTCATCGCATCGAAGATAGCAGATAGATTATCATAATTGGAAATCTGAGTCGTATATTCTTCGCGCTCCAACCCCAGTTTCTCTGCAACGAACTTAGTACCGAAAGCTTTCCAGTCATATTCCGGATAAGCCACATGATGTGCATTGTAATTTCCCGTAGCACCGCCAAACTTAGCAGTAACCGGACAAGCCTTCAATGCAACCAGTTGGCGTTCCAAACGATATACAAACACCATTATCTCTTTTCCCAGACGAGTAGGAGAAGCCGGCTGTCCGTGCGTTTTGGCGAGCATCGGAATATTCGCCCACTCTTCAGCATAAGCACGGAGTTGCGCTATCAATTCCTCTATCTGCGGATAATATACCTGTTCCAATGCCTCTTTTACAGACAAAGGAATAGAAGTATTGTTAATATCTTGTGAAGTCAGCCCGAAGTGGATAAACTCTTTATAGTCGTCCATTCCGCCTAACTTATCAAATTCTTCTTTCAAAAAATATTCAACAGCCTTCACATCATGGTTAGTCACGCTTTCAATATCCTTGATACGTCCGGCATCGGCTTCTGAAAAATTACGGTAAATATTTCTCAAAGTTTCGAATACATCCTTATTCACCCCTTTCAACTGAGGCAAAGGCAGTTCACATAAGGTTATAAAATATTCCACTTCAACCTGTACACGGTATTTTATCAGTGCGAATTCTGAGAAATAGGCAGCCAAAGCATCTGTCTTGCCCCTGTAGCGACCGTCAATCGGGGAGATTGCGGTAAGTAAATCAAGTTCCATACGTCGTATTTATGATAATTATCGGATTGCAAAATTACGGCTTTTTTCCGAGTAATCAGGTATAATGGGGAAATAAATTAAAAAAATGAAGTTTCAGAATAAAAAAATAGCTTTGCATACTATATACAAAGCTAAAATCCGCAACAATGTGTGGGCGTTGACGGATTCGAACCGCCGACCCTCTGCTTGTAAGGCAGAAAAGTCCGGCACATAACTAATTATCTCACAAACAATTATCAGAGCAAGCTGCTTTTGTTATAAACTATTTCAAATTAGACTTCTGTTTTAACAACTCTATCTCATGATTCAAAAGAGCGATTTCCTGCTCCTGAGCACTGCATTTTCGCAATGCTTCCCGTAGCTGTTTCCGAAGGGAAGCTATCAGTTCATCCTTGTCGTTCATATCCCGGTTTTGTTATAAAAAGGCTTTCCCACACGATTTATATGCTCACCAATAGGAGTACCTATATTCTTATTGTAATCAACCACATCAACCTTATATAACAAACCCAAATCCTCTATCTGGATATTGATATCCATTAGCTGATTAAAGGTAAGCCCATCCCCCACCGCAGCCAAGTCAATATCCGATCCCTCGGAATACGTACCCTTGGCACGGGAACCGAAAATAAGTACCTTTTCTATATTGGGATGGCGGCGGAATACACCGCAGATATCCGTTATTACTGTATCACTTAAACCGTACATAAACTATCCAGGTTATTGTTCATTTTTTGTTGTTCTTTAGAGAGTCTGTTATCCAATTGCTTTAGAAGATTCGAATACTCATCATATATTTTAACAACAATTTCTCCTGCTTCCCCCTCATTATATGTATGAGAAGTCGTATTTCTAGCCTTTGCCATTCTTCTCCATGAGTCATGATTAGATAACAATCCGTCTTCAAAGGCCTTTTGCAATACAGGGTTAGGGCCACTAATACCCTCGTATCCCTTGTATCTTAAAAAGTCCTGCAAAACTTTCCATGCGAGTTCAAATGTATATTCAAAACGCTGAACTAATCCCTCCATCTCTAATTCTGATAAATCTTGAGGTCTTCTATTTGACTCAGTTAATTCTAACACACGACTACAAGCCCGATGGAAGCTGTCGTATCTTTGAAGCCAACGTATATCTTGTTCCATAATTTTGTTTTCTTCTTTAATTTATTCTATCCTTTTATACTTATAAGGATTTACGATTGTTAGGGGATATAAATTAAACTCATTTTCATTAATAATTTTCAAAGGTACCTTATCACGACTTGATACATTTTCGTTATCAACAATATCATAAGTATACATATATTTAGCATCCCTCGACAAAGAGAAGTAATAAGTATCTTCAAAACTTGCCCAAGATGTTCTTATCTTCCCAAATATTTTATCATCATAGCCATTTTCAAGCAAGCCTAACACTGAAATTTTTCTAGGAATATCATACACTTCTAAGAATTCCATAGTTCTTGAATTATCATCTGTTTGAAATTTCCCATGAAATACATCAAGTACCGCTTTCTGTTCTTCAGTATAATATTCTTTTATATCTTCATCTTCACCGCAAGCTGAGAACAAAAACAAAAGTACAAATGCCAAATAATGCTCTATAATTTTCCTCATTTTATATACCTACTTATTCATTAATACATTAATCAATCTCTCTTTCTCTTGAAGAAGTTTATCTTTCGCATCGATAACTTCTTTCAAATGCTTTATCTCAACCAATGCACTTTCAAGTTTTTCTTTATAATCCAAGTTTAAAGAATCCACATTATTATTCTGACCTAAAACGATACTATTATTTCCTGTATTAGATTGATTGTTATTTACTGAATTATCAAAGAAAATAGTTATTGGAACATTAAAAATAGCAGCAAGCTCACGAAGCAATGAGGTGTTAACATCTTCTTTATCAAGCATATCATATACGGCTTGTTTTGTCTTACCCAATCGTTTTGCCAAATCTGCAACTTCAATATTTTGTTTAAGCATTAACTCTTTGATTACCAATCCAATTTTCATACATTTAAAGTTTTTATTTAATCATATTCATTATTTTCTTGAAAAATATTTCAAGTTTTTCTTGTTTATATTTCAAGAAAACATTTAATTTGCACCATAAAGTTAGTGCAAAAGTGCAATAACAGCAAAATAAAGTTGGAATAAAAACAGCAAAATAGATTATTCACTCTAAAAAAGACAAGATATGGGACAATTTAGTTGGTTTACACAAGACACCAATCATCGCATTGTGAATGGCGAGAATTACAAAGTTGTAATGACTGATGATAAAGGAAACAAGTATGTAGAACAATACTATGAAGGCTATGGGGAGTTCGGAGGCAAAGACTACTACGAACTTCTTGCAGAAATGAACGGCTTAGGTTCAGATAGAGACAAGGGGATCGAACTTGCTTTTGAAAATTCCCCTAACGGCAGAAATCCAAATATCAAGCATCCATCAATAACTGAGAATGGAGAGTATTTCGGAGGTAAAGCACCCGAATCAGACCCCGACCAAGGCTTTCCTGATATTGACGAAGATGAAGAATGGGAGGATGAAGAATGATATGAACAAAAGCACAGAGATTTCATAAGAAATTAATCGATAATAAAAAGTAGATAATCAATCCCGGCTGGGCTTGACCACCTTGCCGGGAACTCAGACAATAATATCAGGTATATGGAAAATCAATTAGAAATTATTAAATCCAATCTCCCTTATGGCTATGAGGGGAGCATTGCAAAAGAAGCAGGATGTTCAAAAGGTACAGTACATAATATTCTAAACAACAAGCCTGCATCTGCCCGTTCAGCTTATAAGGCTAAAGTTCTCACAATAGCAACCAGAATGGCTAAAGAAGCCTTGGAAGCCTCAAAAGGAGTTTCTAAAGCGGCAGCCGAATTAGAAACATTGCAAAATGGAACTACAAGCGAACAATGAATTAACCAAGCGTGAAAATCAGATCGCCGGACTTGCCTTTTGCGGACTCGCAAAGAAAGAAATGGCAGACAGGCTTCACGTAGCTTACGGAACTATCAACGTATTGCTCGACAAAGCATACAAAAAGACCGGAACCAGCAAATTAAATGAACTGGGGTCATGGTGGGCCAATAGAGTATTTACTCTAAACATAGATTTTCAACAGCTACAAAAAACGATTATAGCTCTTTGCTTCTTGGGAATAGTAATATTCCAATTTTCAGTAGATAATCATCACGATTATTACTACCGAACAAGAAGAGGAAGAACGCAAAGATACAAGACAGAAGAAATATCTCAACCTAATTATAAACAGGCAGCATAGCATAGAGTTGCAATGTGTTTCAGATAGTGAAGAAAGCTCGTAACCAATAATTAACCAACCTAAGAAACAGCTAAAATGGGAGAAAGATATTTAGAAAGAATTGTAGCAAGCGGCATAAAAATCGGAACGATTCAGACGCTTAAAGCATTAGGGCTACTGCCGGAGGTGGTAACAATCTCCCAAGCAGAAAAGATATACGGACGTCGTCTCATTACAGAATGGCGTAGTAAGGAATGGATAAAGTTTTATCCTGCAAAGAACAAGGAACGCGGCAAGTATTATGTGAAAATGTCCGAACTGGAAACAGCAAGTGCCATGATGGATATTCATAACAAAGTACCGGCCAACATAATCAAAGTATTAATGCAAGTACCATGACTGCAAAAGATATACAAATAGGGCAGAACATTTCAGCCGGATTCTTTTTCCGGTGCGGACATTACGGGGATGATGTGGACTACGCCATTATTACCGGAGTGGTTATACGCAAATTGGAATGCTATAATCAGGTGCTTGTTGATGTCGATTTAGAACAATCGTTTAATAGTCCCGGCAAATCAGTCTGGGTACGGTTAGACAAAGCAGATTTTAATATTAACAACTAAAATTCTCATTATGAGCAGTATTATTCAAGTTAAGATGGAAGAGCTAAATGCGCTTCCAGCAACGAAAATTGTCGAAAATGAAGGTGTACAAGCAAAGTTTATTCAAATGTACAATGCAATTTGGGGTACGGATAAGGGTGAGCAGATGTACCACAAAGAAGTATTCAATTTTCAAAAATTACTTCGGGATAACCCCGATGTAGCCACTTCAAGCAAAATATCCCTTTATGGCTGTTTCCTTGATATCGCAGTCAATGGACTAACATTAGACCAGACAGGGCATCCGCTCTGCTATATTCTGAGTCGCAACTGCAAAACTGGGTACAAAAACGAACATGGGAACGATATTTACGAAAAACGTGCATACGTTTCAGTTACCGGCTACGGTGAACTTACCATGCGTATGCGTGCCGGCCAAATTAAATATGCTGACAACCCCGTCGTCGTTTATGAGGGAGACCATTTCAAGGCATCTTTAGTCAATGGAGTAAAAAACATCGAGTATGAAGCACAATGCCCCCGCACATCAACCAAGGTTATTGCAGCATTCATACGCATTGTACGCAATGATAATTCAGTGGACTATCAATGGCTCATGCAAGGGGATATTGAACGCTTGAAGCATTATAGCGAAAAAGCAAATTCCAAATGGAATGAGCAGACCAGACGGAGAGAACTTGGTAATGCCAATGCTTTATACACTTCCAATAATGGCGGTATTGACCCCGGTTTCCTTGAAAACAAAATGATTAAACACGCCTTCGACGCATACCCTAAAGTACGTACCGGAAAATATACCATTATGGCAACCGACCAGGAGGAAGAAGAAATCATCGATTATGGAATTGTGGAAGATGCCAATATTGCACAGGAAGACCCAAACATTCCTTTCGGTGAAGAAAAACAGCTCACCGCACCGGAACCGGTATCTGTAAATGTCAGCAAAGCAGATGAAGAAGAAGGATTCTAACCATTAATACTTAAAGCTATGTCAACAGAATTAATAAAAGTAGAAGAGTTTACCTCTTTAATGAAAAGTGCCCCTGACGCCTTAGGCAAGAACCAAAAATCAATAGCCAACTGTAATTCAGCGGGACAGGCAATCTTAGATACGATTCAAGGAGAAGGTATGACTGATGAACTGGATGCCAAAGCTGCGGAGTATCTGAAGAAAGTCAATGTTACAATTACCAACATGAAAAGCCGTCGTGCGCCTGTTACCCAACTATTCGACCGTATCCGATCCATTTTCACGACAGATGAAAAAGCTATTGACCCAAAAGACAAATCAACAATTCCGGGCAAAATAGCTGCAGAACGTGACAGATATGCAGCACTGAAGCGTGAAGAAGAAAGAAGGAAGCAGCAGGAAATGCAACGACAAGCCAATATTGAAAAGGAAAAAGGAATGTATCGGCTTGCTATTGAACAGGCTATCAATACACACATGAGTTCCTATTTTGCCGAACAACAGAAGAATCTGAGCCATATTTGGGAAAGCATTACACTGGCTACATTTGAGCTGAAAGAAAAGAGTATTAGAGGTTGGTCAACTCTGTATCCTCGTGAGCACTTCGACACTTTCAATAAAGATATTACAACTTACTATCTGGACGCACAAACCAAAGAGAATATCAAGGCTGAAATTCTAAGCAATAAATTTTCCGCTTTCTCTCAACAGTATAAGTTTGACATGGAGGATTTACGTCAGTCATTTATTGACCGTCTTTCCTCCAAAAAGCAAGAACTTATTGAGGAAGAAGAATTGCGTAAGAAAGATGCTGAAGCTGCTGCCAAAGCGGAAACCGAAAGGAAACAACGGGAAGAAGAGGAGCGAAAACAACGTGAACTTGAAATACAGCAAAAAGAACATGAGCAGCAACAAAAAGCGGAATCTTCTATACAATCCGCACAAATGAATAGTCTGTTTGCAACGGCTGCCGCTTCTGTTACAACAAGAACCAGCAAAGCCAAAGTGACTGAAAGGATTAAAATACTACACCCTGCCGGCTTCTTGGAAATATATCAGATGTGGTGGATAAATGAAGGTCAGAATCTGACAATAGAAGAACTTGAAAAAATCCACAAAAAGATGATTTCCTTCTGCGAAAAGAAAGCTAACAGCGATGATGAAATGAAAATCAAATCAAAATATATCCGATACGAAGAAGAAGTTAAAGCAGGAAAGTAATGGCAAATCCGGATTCATATTACTTGCGTACAGAAGTCAGCAACTCCGATCTGACAGAACTCAAAAACTATCTTTATCCCCGTACCCAGTATGGGGATAAAGAAAAAGCCTTCAAGTTTGGGACATTGGTAGATGCACTTATTACCGAAAACGAACGGGTACATTATAGTAAGCGCATGGTGGATGATGTAACCTATTCACGGGAAGATTTCGAGTTAGGCCTTGCCATGAGGGAAGCTTTAAGAAAAGAGGCAAGAAAAGACGAGTTCCTTAGAGCCGTTCTTTCCAACT
Source organism: Bacteroides sp. 2201st1_D9_2201SCRN_220225 (assembly GCF_040928965.1). Classification (NCBI taxonomy): domain Bacteria; kingdom Pseudomonadati; phylum Bacteroidota; class Bacteroidia; order Bacteroidales; family Bacteroidaceae; genus Bacteroides; species Bacteroides sp. 2201st1_D9_2201SCRN_220225. The sequence continues at coordinate 109,621 of NZ_JBCODG010000003.1, forward strand.
CCGATACCCAGAAATTCATGGTAAACAAATCCCAGCGATTTCTCTACGGAAACTTTGAGTACACTCTTGATACCCGGTGTAAATGGGATTGGTGGTTACCGAGTTTTGGATTTGGCGGAGATTTAAAGACCACTTTTGCAGAATCACAAAACCAGTTCAATGAAGCTATAGATTTTTTTGATTGGGACCGTTCCAGAGCATGGTATATGGATATAGCAGGAAGCCAACAGGACTTTATCTATGCCATCAGCAAGAAGAACCTGAAAATATTCAAAGCATTCATTAGACGAGACGATGATACCTATAAACGTGGGAAAGAGAAATATGATGAATTGGCTTTTAAATGGTGGCAACTAATGGTCTAATTATATTTTATCAGAAAAATGAATAGAAAATTATTAAAAGCATTAGATGATAATGGCTTCGTTACTATTGATTTTCCCGAAGGAAGTGTGAAAGTCAATCCAGATACTTTGCAAGTATATACTCCCAAGGGGTATCCTGCAAAACAAAGGATTCTTTTCGGTTATAAGGCATCAATTATAACCTTCTGTTTAGGAAACAAACGACAAAAGACATACCATCTTTTCGAACACCGATTAGTTGTATATCTTTTTGGTGACGCAAATCACAATGTTATCAGCAAAGTTGCAGGAGGTGGCAGTAAGTATGAAATTATAGATCATTTAGACTCTAATAAGTTAAACAATCTTCCTGAGAATTTGCAAATCGTTACTAAAAGGCAGAATTCTAGTAAAGAGAAAACAATAAAGTCTGGGTTGCCTGTTGGAGTATCTTTAGACAAAAGAAGAAACAAATATCAAGCCAAGATCCAAATAAACGGTAAGAGAAAAACATCCAAATGCTTTGATACACCATCTGAAGCCAGCCAAGCTTATATTGAAATGCTAAATTCGTTATAATATGAACATACTTATCACACCCAAAGAACAAATCTGCAAGGAACTTACAGATATTGACTCATTCCTCAATATAACAATGAGCGAAAATGCAGAAGAAGCCGTATTGCGCGGAAATGACTTGGCTGTATATGTCGCCCGTTCAGGCAAGTTATTAGCTGATGCTAAATATTGGCTTAACGAAGCCATGAATTCCGAAACAATGAAAACACTTGCCGAAACAGCAAAAAATGCCAAGGCTACAGCTACGGCAATAAACGCTTTAGTAAACTCCCTTTGCAGGGAAGAACGATATTTGGTCGATTGGTGTGAACGGTGCAATCGAACCGCAACACATCAGCTATCATGGTGCGTGACAGTAATAAGCAAAGCCAAAGAAGAAATGAAAATGGCTGGTATGTACAACAATAACAACAGACAAAAATGCTAAACGACCAAGAAGCACCCAAATACTTGCTTTGGCTTCTTATAGCCATTATCCTAATGGGATTAGACGAAAACATTACTGGATTCCCATTCATCATGGGAGCCGGTATAATCATATATCTATTTATTAACATGCTTATTCTTACATCAAAGGATGAGCCTAAAAAAGAGAACAATGGAAACTGCAAAAATTGACATCAAGCAGGCTGTCATTAAAAAAGACAGATTAAATGTTGTGTACAACGAGCGATTCACAGAAGCCAACTACACAAACAAGGTTACCAAGAATTGCGACCAAATCGTACATTCCGAACTGAAGGAGATTTTTAATCACTTGAAACTGCATCTTGTGGTATTATGCGAGCAACCCGAAGCGGAGAAAATCTACAAGTCAAGTTTTACATCACCGGGCTTTGTTGAAACTCTGAATAACTACTTCATTACCGGATATGCCAATGATAGCAACGATGGAGTACCGGGTATAACCATAATGGGAGGCAAATTACTACAATCCGGTAAAATTGTGGATTTGAAAATCTTTACTCCATTCGGAGACGAAGAATATAAATTTTCAGAAGAACTACAAATAGATGCAGCAGCTTGCGATGCGGAAGTGGAAGCATATCTCTTTGAAGAGAAATGGGGCATTAAGCAAGAGCGGTTAGACTTTGATAGCGATATCCCCGATGAAGCTGTTACCGATGCAGAAGAACTTCCTGCAGAAGAAGAAAAGCCTAAAAGAAAAGGCAGAAAGACCAAAACTATAGCTCCTGCCGCTTAATCAAATTCGGGGCTGATTTTTGTCAGCCCCATAAAACTCTAAATTACAAGTCATGATTATAGAATTAAAAGGAAACGTTTTTGAAGTTACTTTCAAGTACAAGCCCACTATTGTTGACAGAATACGTCAAATCACAGGCAAGAGATATGACGGAAGCAGAAAGAAATGGCTTATTCCTGTTTCCAGTCGTGTCGAACTTGAAAAAATGGTCTATCAAATCAGACCATTTGAAAATATCCAATGGGTTACAGGACAACAGAAACAAGAAGAAGAGGAAGAAGTTGCATACAATATACCGGAGCTGCCGGAGCTTGATATTCCCCACTTACTAAAAGTAAACCCATATCCCTATCAATTAAAAGGAATTGCAAGAGGATTACAGCTCAAACGATTCATGAATTGCGACGAGCCGGGCCTTGGAAAGACACTGCAAAGCATTGCAACCATTAATCTTGGGAATGCCTTTCCTTGTTTGGTTATTTGTCCTTCTGCCTTAAAGGTTAATTGGGAAAGAGAATGGCATAAGTTCACAGATAAAAAGGCAATGGTACTGACGGATAAAGTACGAGATACATGGACTTTCTTTTATCAGACTGGCATGTATCAGGTATTCATCGTTAATTATGAATCGCTTAAAAAATACTTTGTACAACGTATCAAAAAAGAATCTGGTTGGACTTTAAGAGATGTGGAATTCAGAAACAGCATCCAACTTTTCAAATCTGTAATCATTGATGAAAGCCACCGTTGCAAATCATCATCCACTCAGCAAGCTAAATTCTGTAAAGGTATATGCAATGGTAAGGAATGGGTCATTGAACTTACCGGAACTCCGGTTGTCAATAAGCCTAAAGATTTAATTCCGCAGTTATCTATCCTTTCCAGAATGGAAGATTTTGGAGGATATAAGACATTCGTCAATAGATATTGCTCCGGTCAGAATGAAGCATCAAATCTGAAAGAACTGAACTATATGTTATGGACTAAATGTATGTTCCGGCGTGAAAAGTCATTGGTGCTGACAGACCTTCCCGATAAAATACGACAAGTAAATACTTGTGAGATAACTAACCGCAAGGAGTATATCGACGCAGAGCGTGATCTTATCATGTACCTACAAAAATACAAAGAAGCGGATGATGAAAAGATAGAGAAAGCATTACGAGGTGAAGTCATGGTGCGTATTAATATCCTCCGCCAAATATCAGCCAGAGGGAAAGTACGTGATGTAATTGAGTTCGTAAAAGACTTTCGTGAGAATGGAAAGAAAATCATCCTCTTTTGCTCACTTCACGAAGTGGTAGATCAACTGAAAAGCTATTTTCCTACGGCTGTATCTGTAACAGGAAGGGACTCACAAGATGAGAAACAAAGAGCAGTGGATTCTTTTCAAAACAATCCCAAAACGGATATTATCATCTGTTCCATTAAAGCTGCAGGAGTCGGACTGACCCTAACTGCATCAAGCAATGTTGCCTTTGTTGAATTCCCCTGGACTTATGCCGATTGTTGCCAGTGCGAAGACCGTGCGCATCGTATAGGGCAAAAGGATTCTGTAACCTGTTACTATTTCCTCGGCCGACGTACCATTGACGAGAAGGTTTACCGTATCATTCAAAATAAGAAAGCCATTGCCAAAGATGTTACCGGTTCCACGGAAGATATAGAAGAGAATATCGTTGATATGGTAGCTAATATTTTCAGCACAGATTATGATGATGAAGGTTTCTAAAATAACACCACAACAAAAAATAGACCGGCTGAAAAAAGCCGGCTATCAAGTTCAAGAAAAAGGTAATAAAATCCGTGCCGCTAAAGGTTCTTTGATAATCAATGGCACTATAAACCAAGTACACAAAGAAGTTTTTAACCGATAATTATATTGATATGAATACGTATAGCAAATATGTACCCAATGTTTTTCTCGCAAAATGCAGTGAAAAACACGAAAAAGGAGAAGTTATTGAAGTTACAACCAAATATGGCAAAGAGAATGAATGTATTGTATTCAATCTCATCTATGAACGTGAAGGCTTTTATTATTACTCCATCGTCAGAGCTGACGGATTTAATGTGCAAGAATGGGCCAAACAAAGAGCCGAGCGCCGCCATGATTGGGCCCAGTCTGCCGGACAAAAAAGTAACGAATATTTCAACCGCTCGAACAAAGACAAAGATTTTCTTTCTCTTGGAGAGCCAATCAAGGTCGGGCACCATAGTGAGAAACGGCATCGAAAAGCGATTAATGATGCTTGGAACAATATGGGAAAAAGTGTTGAATTTAGCGACAAGGCTGCCGAACACGAAAGAATTGCCAAATATTGGGAAGAAAAGGCAAATACTATCAATCTTTCTATGCCGGAAAGTATCGATTTCTACGAACACAAGTTAGAGAAAGCGAAAGAATATCATGAGGGATTGAAATCCGGCAAATATCTGCGTGAGCACTCCTATTCTCTCGCTTATGCCAAGAAAGCAGTTAATGAAGCACAAAAGAATTACGAATTGGCTAAAAAGCTATGGGGAGATTTAGAGAAAGTATAATTGCAAAATTTGAAAATATAAGTATGAAAAAGGTAATTGGGAAAATATATATCTATAAGGTACTGCCACCTTATAAGAATTGGTACAGTATCACGACTGATGACGGGCTAAATCGTAGTAATGTTGTAATTGTTGGGAAAAAGCAATTATTGAAAGTCGCTTTAGCCTTGATTGTTATGGCTATTTTTAATAAAAGGACTACTATAAATAAATTCAAATCTAATATCCAATGAAAAATGTAACGAAATAAAGGAGATATTCAACCTTATTGCACTCCTCGTGAAGCCTTTGCCGCCCTCATAGATAAAGTCTCCGGCAAAGGTACATGGGAATCCAATCCTTATGTATTTGTTTACGAATTTGAATTAGTTGATTAACCATGAATAGAAAAGTATACCAGGAACACTGCAAGCATTACAGCCCCTACAGTGGGCAGTGCTACAAAAAGTCATTCATATCGAGTATGGCAAGTAATATGTATGTGAACATGCGGTGTGACGGGAAATGCCCCCGTATGAGTAATTACGACAAGAGAAACGGAATATTAACTGATAAAGAAAGAACAGATGAATCTAAATGAACTGCGCGACCGCGCCTATAAAACCGCTTGCGACCACGGTTTCCATGATGAAGAATTGAGTAATGAACATTGTCTTTGCCTTGTAATATCCGAGCTTATGGAAGCTGTGGAAGCAGATAGAAAGGGAAGATTAGGAAAGAAATGTAAATCACGTTTTGAAATGGATTATAATCGCTATCCTGCATTAGTGGAAGAAGAAAAGCGATTTAAGTGTTCCTTTGAAAAGAATGTAAAAGATACACTTCCCGATGAACTTGCCGATGCAGCTATACGCCTGCTTGATTTGTGCGGATTGCGTAAGATAGACATTGAGGACTTTACGGAAGAAATGTTGTACGGGGCAGAGGAAAGTTGCAATGATGAGACCTTTACAGAAAGTGTATACGCTATATCCACAATTCCCATCAGATATGAGTATGAATACGGCTATCCATTAGGAGGGCAATTAAACAGCATGCTATTGGCTATTTTCGGGCTTGCTAAACATTTGGACATAGACCTTATATGGCATATCAATCAGAAGATGAGATATAATGAATTGAGAGAAAACAAACATGGAAAAAAGTATTGATTATGAGCAAAGGAATTTACACAAAAGAAAATGTAGGTAATGGTGTATTCATCTTTACCGCCAACAAGAGTTTTGTAGAACCTAAATTTTGGGGACTGCATGAAGAAAACGAACAGGCACAATGTGTAGTTATTATCCATGATGGCAATGCTTTATTCTTCTATCCGGAAGATATGGATAATGATACCCATATTCTTCTTGATTGGGAGAAAGAGCAAACAGGGAAGATATATCCAACTACAGAAGAAGGCATGAAGGATACTGATGGAATAGGTAATACCAAAGCATTGGCTGCATCCGAAAGCGAAATTGCTGAGAAAGTCATAGCATTGGACTTATGTGGATTAAGTTGGCACATTCCGACACTACAAGAGAGTGTCTTAGGGCATGAACATGAGATTATGCTGAAGGCAGCCTTAACTATCTGCGGAAAACAACCAATGAAAAATGAATGGTATTGGTGTTCTACAAGAAAAGCAAACAAACGCATTTTTATTCTCGATTGGCTCGACGGTAGGTATGACTACAACTATCAGGACAATTATAATTGGGTTCGCCCCGTGTCCGCTGCCTCTCTTAATTCACTTTAACCTTATAAATGATTATAACTATGGCAAAAGTATTTATAACAAAGTATGCCTTAACAGGAGGTATTAAAGAGATAGAAGCAGATATTATTAGAAGTAGATTTGAAGATGGAGAATATGTAAGGGATGGTTTATGTTCTTACTTCTGTATAGGGGAAAACGCATTCACCGATAAATCCGAAGCCTTGAAAAAGGCGGAAGAAATGAGGATTAGGAAAATCGCTTCTCTTCGTAAGCAGATTGAGAAACTTGAGAAATTATCTTTTAAAGTAGAGGAGATTTGATTATGGGACAAGAAAGAAAAATCGGAGAGGTATTTGAATATAATGGAGAAAAAATTATCGTGAAAAAAGATAGCGATTTTATATACGAATGTGATAGATGCGTCTTTAATGGTAAACCGGAATGCGGTGATTATTATTGCTTGCATTTTGAAAGACAAGATAAACAAGATGTGCACTTTGAAAAAGTGGAGGATTGATTGAAAGAGGAGCTTATAAAGAAAAAACTGCTCGCAGAATTTCGGGAATGGTTCTGTGAAGGTTACTGCCAATTCTACGGAATGGACGACTACTGTCGATGTTGCCCAGTCAAGGATGAAAGCTGCTGGTTAAGAGAAGTTGAAAAGCCTGCCGGAAAAAGGGGGAAACGGAAACCCATCCGTTTCTGTGATACATGCAGGAACTTTAAATCGGATGAAAGAGAATTGAATGATGATGAAATAGATAGAGCTGTTGAGGAGTCAGCCAAACGGCATTATAGTGACCTTTGTGCGTTAAACCATTCTCTTAGATTTAAAATGCCCAACGAATATAACGATGATAATTGGGGATTTTATTGCAAAGAGTGTAAGGATTACGAAGAAATATAATTGATAATGAAGCGTGAAATAAAAAAGTTCATATAGCATGAAGATAATTGTTAGTTTTTCCGGTGGTAAGGATTCGCAAGCCTGTTTAATCCAGGCTGCCAATAAATATGGAGCCGATAAAATAGAAGCCGTATTTTGTGATACAGGTTGGGAGCATCCCGATACTTATCAACATATTAGTAACGTGTGCAAACAACTTGATGTCAGATTAGTAATTTTGAGAAGTAAGAAATACACTGATTTTGTGGATATGTCTATCAAACGTTCCCGATTCCCGTCTTCCCAAAGAAGGTTTTGCACCTCTGAATTAAAAATAAAGCCGATGATTGATTATATTCTCTCACTTACTGAACCTTGCTTGATAATTCAAGGTATTCGAGCAAAAGAAAGCGAAGAACGCGCCAAACTTCCTTATGAGTGCAACTACTTCGGAGAATATTTCGAACGTGTGAAAAAGAATCGTAAAGGAAAGGTTGTTGAGGTATGGAAGCAAGATTATCGTAGAAAAGATGTGCTTAAATGGTGCGAACATTATGATGCCAGTGTTTCCCGCCCAATCTTCCAATGGTCAGCACAAGAAGTTATAGACCAGATCCTTTCTGCTGGACAAAATCCAAATCCTTTATATTATCGTGGATTTTCCCGAGTTGGTTGCTATCCCTGTATTATGTGCAGGAAGCAAGAGGTAAAGCTAATTTCGCAAGAAAAGTTTGGACGAAGTCGCTTGATAGATGCCGAACAACGAATGAAAGAAGAAACCCCAAATGGTTCGTCTTTCTTCTCACCGGGCTACATCCCTAATCGTTTCTGTAAAAATAAGACTTATCCAACAGTAGAAGAAGTTTTCGAGTATGTAAACCGGAAAGATGCCGGCATGGATGATATGTTTGAACCTGAAGGTGGATATAGCTGTATGAGCCTTTATCATGGACTTTGTGAATAAGAAGTTTAATTCAAATCCGAACAAATATGAATAATATATTTACAATTTGCTATTCAGAAGAAGAGGCTAACGAAATTGGACATTTCATAATGCGAAAAGGCTATGAAGGTGTTCAAAATGACAGTTACAGATATTGTCGTGAAGCGATTCGGTGGGCTTTCAGACAAGCTAAAAGACATCATTCAAATTGCATCTACATTGGCGTTAGAGGTTGTCAAATGATTGTATCCAAGAACAAAAGGAGACTTCGCAGGAACAGACTAAAATACATTGAGAAGAAACGAATATTTTACAACTTATTGAGCAGCTATTCAGAACGAATAGCAAAAATGACTAAAGAAAAATGTGTTGTATGCGGAAAAGAAACTGTATCAGTCATTAAGACTGATGCAGGCTATATCTGCTATAACTGTTATGCTGAGCAAAAGAATCCATCCAAAAGAAAAAGGAAGAAAAATAACGAGGAAGAACGTATGCAATGCAAGTTCTTTGAAGAAGTGGAAAAGCTATTCCCTAGGTTGCCCAATAAACTTCTTTTCGCTGTTCCGAATGGTGGAAGCCGCCATATAAGGGAAGCCGCTAATCTCAAACGGCAAGGTGTAACTTCCGGCGTATCCGATGTTATCCTACTAATCCCAAAGAAAGGCTACGCTTCGCTATGTATAGAGTTTAAGACAAAGAAAGGCATCCAATCGGAAGAACAAAAAGAATTTCAAAGGCAAGCGGAAAACTGCCGAAATAAGTATGTTATTGCCCGCAGTGTCAAACAAGGCATTGACGCACTAAAGGAATATCTGCTATAAAGGTGAGGGGGTCGCTATTCACGAGACCCCCTCACTGCTATTTTGAGACTTTTATAAATTCATTGTAATCAATCTTTGTGTTGGGATTAAAATTAACCAATTCCAGTTTATACCCCTTTGTGCCCCAACTCCACCACAAGAATTTTCGTTTTGGGATTCGATGAACAGCAGCCGCCAGACTATCACGAATATTATAATAAACCGTAGAATCCTTGAAACAGGCTATCACATGAGACCATTTGCTATTAACCTCTAAACAATCCGACCTGTCCGGAAGTGGATGCCAACGGTCTGCATAGATTGTTTCTGTTGAATGAATCCCGGTTTTAACCAAAGCCTCAAGATGCTTGTTTTTAATTCCGAGTTCTTTTATTGTTTGAGCATCATCTGCACGATACTCTTTCAGCTCATCAATAGTCAAGTTCAATGCCGATACGGAAACAGCATTTAAACTATCCTGAATTTTATAACGCTCGATCTCTTTATTTAATACAGAAATATTATTTGAATGACGAGCACATTCACTATGCAAACCCCTATTGTATTTAATTAAGATACCAATAACCAATATTAGTATCCCGACAGCCATCAGCATCCACTTCTTCATTTGATTTTAAGATAATTAATAATACCAATAACATGAGTCTCTACAATACTTTTCTTCCCTTCTTCCGATAATAAGAAATCCACATCTTCCATATTATCCTGGAATAAGTTTTCGGTCAAAACTGCCGGACACTTTGTGTGCTTCAAGATGTAGAAGTTGCTTTCCTTATCTGCATCACCGTCTGTGGTATCCTTGCGCACCTTCATATCCGGCAAAAGCTGTCCGGCCGCTGTATATAGACAATCAGCCAGTCTGTCGGCTTTCGTCTGACCTGCCGAAGTCCATGCTTCCCAACCGCGCGCCTGCATCCAGGCAGAACCATTTCCCGCTGCATTACAGTGAATGGATACAAGGATAGTGTCACCGGACTTGTATTCGTTTGCCCTACGACAACGCTCGGATAAGGGGACATCTATTTCCTCTTTGACGATACGTTCGGCATCAACGCCTTGTTTGCGCAATTCCGCTTCCAAACGTGTGGCAATCTCACGGGCATACGCATACTCTTTCAATCTTCCGTCCGGAGAACACTTGCCCGGAGTGTTGCTTCCGTGTCCGTTGTCAATCAATATTTTCATTCTGCACGTCCTCCTTGAAATATTTGTCATAAACCACATGAGCCACCCATCCGGCAATAACACCGACACCGAATGATACGACAGTAGTCAAGTTCACCCAAAACGGAGTGTAGTGCATGTAAAGCATAACTCCCACGATGATAGCGATAACAATCGCTGCAATAATCAGTTTCTTTTTCATTCTGTTACTCCTTATTTATTCATGTTATTAAAAAATTCAACCTTAGCCTCATCAATGGCTGTTTTGATATTGGCATAGGCACGTGCATTATTGGCACCGACAGGATTATAGATTTCCGACTCTATTATGTCTGAAAACTTCTTTACCCAATCCGTTGACATAAACTCACTGAGCCTTTTTCCGCGGTGAATAAAGTTATCAAGTTCAATACTCCGCTTTTTGATTATGGCATTACAACGCGTTTCTATTTTTCGTCTCGTCTTCTGCTTATCATCAATATTGTTCTCATCGCGCACATTGCGGACCAGCCGGCACAGCCTTTCACAATCAAGGTCAAAGAAGTTGTTACAGACTGAATTTATCTGCATCTGAGAAATAGGCTTCAATCCCTCGTTAATATCAGAGAGAACCTCATTTTGAGCCTTGGTTTCCACAAGCAAATCATTTATCACCTTTTCCTGCCTGGTTATCACATTATCCACCAAATGTTTGAACCATTTGAAAATGAATAGCCACATCACACCGCATATAATGAGGAAGAAGGCTCCTGCAATGGCCACCATGCCAAAATCGCTAATCCCCTTGCCCACCTGAAGGGCCGCATTCACTGCATCCGTATTCATATTTTTGTCATTTTACTTTATGGATAGGTTTATACGAAAAAACTGCTCGACCATTACTTGGACTGTGAATTATTTTATCCCAGCCATACTTTTCCACCAAATTATTACTCGCTTTCATAAACTCTTTTCTCCTAAAATATAAGCCAAGAGAGAAATTGAAGCATAAAAAAAGCAGCCGGAATTCGACTGCTTTAACTTTTAATGATTATCTTTGCAACATCTCACTTACAACACATGAAAGCGAACCTGAGAACGGTGGCATTGCCCCCGGTCATTCGGGTTCGCTCGTTATGTGTTAAAAGTAGGTGAGATGATTTTTAACAGGCCGGGGGCTTTTTAAGATTTTACCTTAGCTATTATCAATAATTGTTTCTGCATTACAAAAGTATGAAAAAAAGGAGTGACTATTCAGTCACTCCCCTCTACTAATTCTTTCAATCTATAAAGCCGAGTAATAGCTGGATTGTAAAACTCATCCGGATAATGTTGCTTAATATCGTTGATGTTCGCCCTGACATACAGAGACGTGTCGTAGATATGCTCGGATTCACTCAATACTACCTCTTTCGGTAATTGTGTTGTTTCTGCCCAGTGTATGATTGCTTGTACCGAGGCTTCATCAAATTGATATTTACTCTTTTCTACCATAGCTTTGTTATGTTTTCAATGAATAATAGAACAATGCAAATATACATAAACATTTCAAAAGGAACTACTTTCACTTCTATTGAGTACCATTACAGATAATGAAGAAGTTAAAGGTTATAGGAAATATTGGGGCTTTAGACTAATTTTGTCACCACTAAAACTTTTGTACTATATGAATCAAAAAAATGTATATGAATTAACCCAGGAAAGATTGAAAATGATTTTTGAAGAATTCGATAATATTTATATATCTTTTTCTGGAGGCAAAGATAGTGGGGTCTTGTTAAATCTATGTATTGACTATATCCGTCAGAACAGCCTGAAACGAAAGATTGGAATATTTCACATGGACTATGAAGTACAATACAGCATGACCATTGACTATGTTAACCGGGTATTGGAAACAAACAGGGATATACTGGATGTATACCGGATTTGTGTCCCTTTCCGGGTAACAACCTGCACCTCTATGTATCAAAGTTACTGGCGTCCCTGGGATGAGCAAAAAAAGGAGGCATGGGTCAGAGAAATGCCGAAAGACGCAATGAAAGTAGATAAATTTCCGTTTTACAACCGAAAAATGTGGGATTATGATTTCCAGATTGAGTTTTCCCGATGGTTACATCTACAGAAAGCAGCCCGGCGTACTTGCTGCCTGGTAGGCATACGTACCCAAGAGAGCTATAACCGCTGGCGCACAATCTACCGGGGAGTAAAAAAGCAATATAAGAATTGCATGTGGAGTACGGAAATAGATGAAAATGTATACAATCTATACCCGCTGTACGACTG